>CAXBMT010000009.1:0-29024 GCA_963976925.1 uncultured Bdellovibrionales bacterium | reverse complement strand
TAATACAGACCCGTTCCTATATTACTCATAACCGTTACACCTTTTGAACCAGATCCAGATCCAGTTCTAGGGGCAGGACGAGCTTTTTCAATAATTGGGTCTTTGGTTCTAGGATATCCATAAAAGCTTTCAGACTTGATTTTTAACTCTGTAACATCAGCATCTTCAATCACAACGCTAACTCGATCGGTTAGCCAGTCAATTAAGGTCGTCACGTTGACGTCGTCGATTCCCATTGCCTGGAGAGTTTCGATCTCCCCAGATTGCCCAAAATGAAAGTTCTTAAGATTATCGAGGTCTCTACTAAGAGTTTTACGCTGACTCTTATCAATCTTTTTAGACATGACTATTTGTTCAGCTCCACCTTGCACCTGAGGCATTAAAAGTATGCTGAGAATGAATGAAAGCAGCGAACGTAAAATCATGGATATTCCTTCCTATTTTTGACGCTTTATATCATGCGTCAGAAAACTCTCAAGCAAGTCAGTAAAAAGGTAAGGATTTGGTGAGCTGTTGGCTTATCGTTTTGCAATTAAGTGCCTATAATCATGTTATCTATAAAGTGGGAGCATCGTTTTGAGCATGTTTAGTCGTCGTGAATTTGTAACATTTTTAGGTGGAAGCCTTGGTGCAGGACTAGTTGGTTGCTCTAAAAAGCTGGATAAATCAGTGACTTCGACTAGCTCTCTTCCAAGCTTATCTTCGAACCAGACCGATGAGCTTACTCTTTTAGAAGGTCTAAACTACGAAGTCTTACTTGAATGGGGACAACCAATTGGAAAAGACATTGAATTCGGATTCAATAATGATTATTTGGCAGTTCTTCCTACAGGCAAGACTGATGAATCTTGGTTATGGATTAACCACGAGTACACCAACCCTCTCTTTGTATCTGGATACAAAAGAGGCGAGGTAAAAACGAAGTCACAAGTTGAAACTGAAATGAAAACCGTCGGTGGCTCACTAGTAAAAATTAAAAGAAATCTTAAAACAAATCGATGGATGTTTATTCCTGGAAGTGGTCGACGTTTTGACGCCAACTCGGAAATTCCTTTTGCCAATGGAATGGTGAAAAACTCAAAGATTGCTATTGGAACTATGGGAAACTGTGCCGGAGGGTATACGCCTTGGAGAACCTTTCTTACCTGTGAAGAAAATATTGATGGCTACTACGGAGATGTAAACTCAAAAGGTGAACAAATTGATAAGCCATTTTTAGGCTGGGAAAAATATTATAATTATCCACCTGAGCACTATGGGTGGGTGGTTGAAATTAATCCGGTAACAGGAAAAGCAAAGAAACACATATCATTAGGACGTTTTGCTCATGAAAGCTGTACTGTTCATCCACTTAAAGATGGTCGAGTTGTAGCTTATTCAGGTGATGATAAAACCGATGAGCATCTTTATCGATTTGTTTCAGCAAAGCCAAACTCTCTTGATGAAGGAGAGCTTTTTGTCGCAGATATTAAGAAAGGCAAATGGGTAAGCCTATCGATTGAAAAGCAACCTATCTTAAAGAAGAATTTTAAAGATCAAACTGAAGTGCTAACTTTTTGTAGAGAAGCTGCAAAACTTCTCGGTGCGACTCCTCTTGATAGACCAGAAGACATTGAGATTCATCCAGTCACAGGAGAAGTTTTTGTGGCCCTAACTAATAATGTTAAGAGGATGAACTTTCACGGCTCAATTATGCGTCTAAGACCGCTTAACGGGGATCATGAAAGTGAGAGCTTTGATGCCTCTGATTATTTAGTTGGTGGTGCCGGAGTCGGCTTTTCATGTCCTGATAATATGGCCTTTGATGCCAAAGGAAATCTTTGGTTTACGACAGATATTTCAGGAAAAGCTATTGGCAAAGAGCCATATACAAGTTTTGGTAATAACGGTCTTTATTATGTCGCTATGACAGGTGACTATGCCGGTGTCGCAAGAAAGATTATTCAAGGCCCGAATGATTCAGAGTTAACAGGCATTTGCTTTACTCCAGATGGAAAAGGCTTATTTTTAAGTGTTCAACACCCTGGAGAGTTGACCAAAGATCTATCAAATCCAACCTCACATTGGCCTAGAGGAGGAGATGAGATGCCAAGACCTGCCGTGGTAGAGGTTAGAGGACAACTCTTGGAACAACTTCTTTCATGAAAAAATATATTTTCTTAATATCTCTTCTTTCCTTTTCATCAATCTGCTTTGCACAGGCTTTACCTATTGAAATCAAAAGTGTTTCTGGAAAGGTTCTCTATTACCGAGCTCAAACGATGTCGGCTCTGACAACGAGAAGTAAGCTGAAGGCTGACGATTTAATTATGACGAAAGATGGAAGAGTGAGTCTGATCTTTGAGGATACTACTATCTCTTTATCTCCTCACTCATTGTTTAGAGTTTTAAATTTAAAGAATAAAGAGCGATTCCAGTTTGGAGAATTTTTAATGGGAGAGTACGCTTCTGTCACAAGAAAGAAATTGGTTGATAGAAGAAGACTTGAAGTCTTATTGCCCAAAGCAAAAGCTCATGTTGTTGGGACAAGATTTATTATTCAAATCGCGACGAATGTTGAAAAACTATTAGAAAGACAAAAAGGTGAGTTCTCTGAAATTCCTAGACTAGAGCTTATCCCCGCAGCTGTTTCAAACCCTGATCTTGTAACACAAGTCACGTGCTTTGAAGGTAAAGTGAATATTGAAACTGATAGTGGTCAAAAACAAAGTCTCGAGTTTAAAGAGTCAGCACTGTACTCAGGTAATGGAGCCAACCTCAGAGTGACGATGAAAGATGAAGGCGAGCTTGAGTCAATAGCGACTAGTCTTGGTTTCGAAATATTCGACGAGAAATCCACTGATTCCAATCCCTCTGAATAGAAACCATTGCAGGGATTAAAAATAAAGTTAAAAAAGTCGCAAAAAGAAGACCCCATCCCATCGCTAAGGCTAGGGGTTTAGTAAAACCTGAGTCTCCACCTAGTCCATAGGCCATAGGGAAAACTCCACCTAGTGTCGTAATACTTGTTAACAGTATAGGACGAAGTCTAGAGATAGAAGCGTCGACTAGTCCTTCTTTACCTAACCCTTGATCAAGCTTGCGATTTATTGACCCAACTAAAATAAGTGAGTCGTTAACAACAACTCCGGCCATTCCGATAACACCAACAATCGCCATGACATCAATCGCTTTATCATGAATCGCAAAAGCGAGAATAACTCCAATAGCTCCAAAAGGAATGGCTAGACCAATGAGAATAGGTTGCATGACTGAACTTAACGTCACAGCCAAAATAAAAAGAATCATAATAACAGCATAGATAACAGACTTGCTGATAGATGATTTGTTTTTGGAAGACTGAATATCAGCGTCTTCAACTTTAAATTTAAGGTTTGGAAAGCTTGATACGAGTGGGGTTAGCGATTCAGTCAACGCAGTTTGAAAGACTTCTTTTTTCGTTTTATCTGGATAGTAAGAAATTTCAACGGCTAAAACGCGCTCGACGTTTTCACGGTCAATTCGTTTAAGCGCTCTAGTTTTTTTCCACGTACCAAAAGTTGAAAGCTTAACCGTTTGTCCCTCTCCAATGACAACTGGAAGCTGGCTTAGTTGATCAAAGTTTAAACGGTCACCTTGGGCAATATAGGAGTAGACATTAACTGTTTCACCGTCCCATCTAAGTTGATGAAGCTTACTTTCTGAAATATATCCTCTGATTTGAAGGGATAGGTTTGATAATTCAAGTCCGTACTGAGTTAAAGCAGCACGATCAGGATTAAAACTCCAGCTATCCGCAAAAAGCTTAGGATCTACTGATAGTGACTTGTAGCCCTCAGCTTTTTCAGCAACCTCAGTAACACCTTTTAGAAGTTTTTCTACATCAAGTCTTCCTCTGCCAGAGATAGCGACGCGAAGAGAGTGGTCTTTCGCATCATCAAACCCGTCAAGCCTTCTATCAATTTCTAAACGCTCAAAGGGTGACTGATCAATCTTACTTATTTCAGCTTCTAGATACTCTTTAACAATTCTTTTAGCATCTTCAATATCTTTCATCGTTTGTGAAAAACGTATATTGAATTGCGCATATTTTGGGCCTTCGTACTTTTCACCTGAGATACGAGCTTCTCCAAATTCTGCATCGATATATTCGTACAAATTGTTATCGATGCCATCGATGATCTTTTGAATCGGAGCAAGCTGATTAATAGTTTCTTTAACACTTTGGCTTTCTTTAACCACAGTTAGAACGCGGAGTCTTTCGCTTCCAATTCTTAGATCAAACTTGAAAGGAACCTTTTCTTTGGCGTACCAAATTGAGCCTACAAGAACAGCGATAAATACAAAAACAAGTGAGAATCTAAACCTTAAGCTAAACCATAAGATTTTTTTATAACGACCTCGGAGTTTATCAATAAGTTTAAGTTTTTTAGGATCAAGTGGCTTTTTTACAAAGTGAACAAGGTGGTTTGGTAAAATGAAAAAGCATTCAATCCAGCTCATCGTCAGTGCTGCGATTACGACCCATGGAATGGCTGCCAAAACGTTAGATAGACCTCCGCCGGCTAAAAGCAGAGGAAGAAAAGCGACTAATGAAGTTAAAACCGTACCTGTGACCGGTCCAATCGTTTCTAAGACAGCATCGATGGCGGCTTCTTTAGGAGGCTTTCCTGCTTCAAGATGTTGAGAGTATTGTTCAGTCACAATAATGGCATCATCAACCAAAATACCAAGAACTAAAATCATACCGACAACAGAGATAATATCAATCGCAATACCAAGCGATTGTAGTACGGCAAACGTGGCGAAGTATGCCAGCGGCATGCCTATAGCGGTCATTACAGCAGCTTTAAATCCTAAAAAGAGATATAGAATTCCTATAACCAGAATGATTCCGAAAATTGAGTTTGATGTTAAAACATTAAGTTGTCTCTCAATAAATGAAGGACCATCACCAGTTAAGAGAACTTCAATTCCTATGGGAGGCTTTTCTTTTTTAAGCATCTCATTAAGGCGATCTCTTAGAATTAGCGTATCGCTATCCATGTCTTTGTAGAGAACAATAGTCGCACTAGGCTTGCCATTGATAGTATTAATAACGAGATCATCAGGAGGAAGTCGCCAGTTAACGTCTGCTACTTGAGATAAACGAACGACATTACCAGAGCTGTTTCCTTTAATGATAAGGTCAGATACTTGAGAGACATCTTTTAGAGTATTTTCAAACTCAACAACAATATCGCCAGCTTCTTTTTCAATAACACCAAGAGGTAATAGAGCAAACGCACCTCTGACTTTATTAGATATTTCAGGCAGTGAAACTCTGTAGCGTGCTAGATCTTTTGGACGTAGTTGGACGTAAACTTGTTTTTTAGGCGAGCGATCATCAATACGAGTGATGCCTTCAATTCGTCTTAATCGATCACCAAAGCCTTTTGTCCAAGCTAGATGAGCGTCGTTTTGATCATCAAATCCGACGAGTGACAAAGTACCAAACCAAAACGAGTTAATTTTAATATTTTCTACTTCAAGGTTATCGATGTCTTCAGGTAAATCTCGTTTTAGCGCATTAACAGCACTATCAACTCTAGAGTAAAGATCCTCTACGTCGTCGAAACTTTCAAAAATATCAAGACGAATTTGCATCGTAGATGAGGACGTCTTTGAGCTAATCCTTTCAATTCCAGCGAAGCCGCGAATACTTTCTTCAATGGGTGCAGTTATAAACTCTTCCATTTGCGCAGCACTAGCACCAGGTAGAGTTGCTCTAATTTGAATCATTTTAATTTCAAAAGCTGGTGCTAAATCACGCTTCATTGTCACTAGGGCCGTAACACCAATAAGCAGTAAAAAGGCGCAAACTAAGTTGACGATAAATGAGTTCTCAATAGCTGCGCTGACCAGTCTTTTTAACATCTTAGGAAGGTGCCAGATTTTTAAAGCCCTTGCAATGCACTAATTGTTATTTTTTTTAGACTAAACGAAGGTTTAGAGGTTCTGTTTGCCATGTGTCAAAACTGACTAATGATGCATTTTCTGAGATAATTTTATGACACACACACGTTCGTAAGAGGCACATTCATGTCAATACTAGAATCTCAGCCAGATAGCTTCGTTCACCTGCATTTACATACTCAATATTCACTACTCGATGGTGCTATTCGGCTGCCAGATTTAATCAATCAGGCCAAGGAATGGAATATTCCAGCGATTGCTCAAACTGACCACGGAAATATGTTTGGCGCGATTGATTTTTATACTCGCTGTAAATCCGCAGGAATTAAGCCAATACTTGGATCTGAAATTTATTTCACACCTGGCTCAAGGTTTGATCGTTCACCTTCAAAAAAAGCTAAGTCTGTTTCAAATCAAGATGCCGAAGAAAGTTCAAGACAAATTCATCACCTGATTCTTCTTTGTAAGAATAACACTGGTTATGAAAACCTATGTAAGCTTCTATCCCAAGCTTATCTTGAAGGCTTTTACTATAAGCCGCGCGCCGATCTTGATCTATTAAAAGAGTTCTCTGAAGGGCTTGTTTGTACTACTGCCTGTTTAAAAGGTGAGGTTGGTTACAACTTCTTTACTGATCAAGATGAAAGAGCAAAAAAAGCAATTACAAAACTTCATGATATTTTTGGCGACGATTTTTACTTAGAGATTCAACAAAATGGTCTCGAAGAGCAAAAAATTGTTAACGAGAAGGTTGTTGCTTACGCTAAAGAACATAATATGCAGGTTGTAGCGACTAACGACGCTCACTATATGACCAAAGAAGATGCGACCGCTCAAGAAGTTCTTCTTTGTGTGCAAACTGGGAAAACATACGCAGATGAAAATCGTATGCGTATGACTTCTCAAGAATTTTACTATAAAAGCCCCGAGGAGATGCGTAGAGCTTTTGCTGACTATCCTGAAGCTTGCGATAACACTCTTCGTATCGCTGACAAATGTAATGTCGAACTTAACTGGACAGATGAAAAGGGTAATCAAATTTATCACCTTCCTGATTATCCAATTGAGACTGATGAAACGGTTGATGACTACTTCACTCGTATGTCTCACGAAGGTCTAGAAAAAAGATTCGCTGG
This sequence comes from uncultured Bdellovibrionales bacterium, assembly GCA_963976925.1. GTDB lineage: Bacteria > Bdellovibrionota > Bacteriovoracia > Bacteriovoracales > Bacteriovoracaceae > UBA4207. Next base: position 21,954 of record CAXBMT010000009.1, on the reverse strand, counting down.
TCCGCACTTTAGAAAGTTAGTGGAGCAAGATAATTGGGAATCTGAATTAAAACCTAAATATTGGAAGCGTCTTGATGACGAAGTAAAGATGATCTTGCAGATGGGATTTCCTGGTTACTTCCTAATCGTATCGGATTTCATTAAATGGTCTAAAGATAATGGCATTCCAGTTGGGCCAGGACGAGGCTCTGGTGCTGGCTCCCTTGTTGCTTACTCTCTCGACATTACAAACGTTGATCCACTCCCGTACAACCTTCTTTTCGAAAGATTTATTAACCCTGAACGTATTTCAATGCCTGACTTTGACGTCGACTTCTGTCAAAGCGGTCGTGGAAAGGTTATTGATTACGTAACTCAGAAATACGGCGAAGATCGTGTTGGTCAGATTATTACTTTCGGTAAACTGCAAGCAAAAGCTGTTATTAGAGACGTCGCTAGAGTTTTTGCTCTTCCATACTCCGAAGCAGATATGATTTCTAAATTGATTCCTGAAGAACTGGGAATCACTCTAGAAAAAGCATTAGAAATGGAGCCTAAGCTTAGAGAGCTTATGGAAACTGATCCTAAGATCAGACAAATTATTAATATTTCAAAAAGACTTGAAGGTCTTTTAAGACATGCTTCAATCCATGCTGCTGGTGTGATTATTACCAACAAGCCCCTGGTTAGTTATTGTCCGCTCTTTAAAGGGCGAGAAGGCGAGAAAGTTGTCCAGTTCGATAAAGATTTTTCAGAAAAGATCGGACTAGTTAAGTTTGACTTTCTTGGACTGAAAACGCTGACGGTTATTGACCACGCTTCGAAATTTATTAAGCGTGACTCTGACCCTGATTTTGATATTGAAGATATCGATCTTCAAGATAAAGCTGTTTATGACTTTATTGGTGACGGAGAAACTATTGGTGTTTTCCAGCTTGAAAGTTCGGGAATGATTGAACTTTGTAAACGTATTAAGCCAAACACTCTTGATGATATTACCGCTATTAACGCTCTTTATCGCCCAGGTCCTCTAGAGTCTGGAATGGTTGATGACTTTATTGAAATCAAGCACGGCCGAAAAGAAATGACCTTCCCATTTGAAGATCTCGCTCCAGTATTGAAAGACACCTACGGAGTTATTGTTTATCAAGAACAGGTAATGAACGTTGCTCGAATCATTGGCGGCTACAGCCTAGGCCAAGCCGATATGCTTAGAAGAGCAATGGGTAAAAAGAAAGTCGAAGAGATGGAGCGCCATAAGGAGATCTTTAGAAAAGGTGCAAGTGAGCGTGGCTATGATGAAAAGAAGGCCATTGATCTGTTCGAACTTATGGCAAAGTTCGCAGCTTACGGGTTTAACAAGTCACACGCCGTTGCTTATGCTCTGATTGCTTATCAAACAGCTTTCTTAAAAAGATATCACCCAGCAGCTTTCTTTGCAGGTCTTCTGTCCACTGAACTTTCTAATATGGACAAGGTCACCGCTTATATTAACGATTGTCGCGGCAGAGGAATTCAGGTTCTGCCTCCTGACGTTAATGAGTCGATGTGGCTATTTAACGTCGTAGAAGAAAATGTTCGCTTTGGTATGGGAGCGGTTAAAAATGTCGGCGAAGGTGCGGTTGAAGCGCTTATTCGTGAGCGGGAAGAAAATGGAGCCTTTGAAGGCTTTGTTGATTTTTGCGAAAGAGTAGATCTTAAAGCTGTCGGTAAACGCGTGATTGAATCACTGATTAAGGTCGGTGCTTTTGATGGTTGTGAAAAAGAGCTTAATAGAAAGACCATGCTTGAAAATATGGAACTGATCGTTGCTTATGCTCAGAAAAAACAAGAAGAAAAAGCCTTAGGTCAAAGTAATCTTTTTGACCTTGATGCTGCTGATACTGAAGACTCGAACCTTCAACTAGATATTGCTGCCGTTGAAGATTTTGACGATAGAGAAAAGTTATCTTGGGAAGCTGCTTTGATGGGGATCTATGTATCTGGTCACCCTCTTGATCGTTTTGCCAATGTACTCAAGCAAATGGCTTCAATGAGTGTTTCCGAAGTCCATGAGATCTCCGGTGGAGATAAGCGCGAAATGATGCTTGCGGGACTGATCTCTGGTAGGAAAAATATCCTGACTAAAAAAGGCGACAAAATGTGCTTCGCCACACTTGAAGACCTTACCGGTAAGATTGAATGTATCGTTTTCCCTCGCACATTTGCCGAGTATGAAGAGATCCTAGGTGGAGACGAGCCCCTGATTATGGAAGGGCAGGTCAACCTAGCTGAGGAACCTCGAAAATTCTTCCCTACTAAAATACAAAAACTGAAAGATCAAGCTGAAGAGCGAGTGACTGGTGTAAGGATTAGTGTTGAACGTGAACAATTGAACGAGTCTCGACTCAAACGGTTTAAACAAGTACTATTAAGCTATCGTGGCAGTGTTCCGCTTCATATGATTGTAGTGCACGACCAGGATAAAGTGAGAATGCCTTTTGGTCAGGACTTTTTAGTCAACCCAACGCCGCAACTTGCAGCGAAGATCAATGAGGTTTTTCAAGGAAATAGCGTTCAATTTGTCGTTGATGGCAAGTTAGAAGATGTTGCAAACGCTCAGCTTTAATTTAGGAAAATTGATGAAACTTATTGCTACCCTAATTTTATTTTTAACAACACAGGTCTTCGCCCAAAGTATTGTAAGTGGAGAGGGGCGCTTTTATGCGGCCGATGATGATTCACTAACATTTGTTAAGACTCAGCTTCACTATCAAGCTGTACGAGATATTATCTCTAAAGAACTTAAAAATTTAGGCTTAGACGAAAAAGTCTTTTGGCAGAAGTATGATGAAAAGTTTAAAGATAGTTTTGCCGCTACAGAACAAAGTTTAAAAGAGAAGTATGCCGATGAGTCCGGCGAAATCCCTGCTAATAAGAAGTCTGATTTTGATAGAGCTGTTCGCGCCAAGCGTTTGGCAAGTCTTTCTCGTTTTGGTCGTCTTCAAGGAATTCTGAATTCATACTCCGTTAAGAGAATGACGAGATCTCCCCAGTCACCTCAATCAAGATATTATCTTATTGAAGGAAAAACTGATCGTCGTTTTATCAATGAACTTTACCTACGCTTCACCTCTAATGATGTTGATCAGAAATACAAAACGCTATTCATCACAGCTAATTTTAAACTTGATCATATGACCTGGAGTGATGCTGGTGTTGAAGTCGGAAGTGATTTTACTGATGTGGTAAAAAATCATTGGCTTAAATATATTCAAAACAAATTTGCAGGCCAAATCGAAGAAGTCGTCTTTACTGATGAGTCACTTGAAAGAGAGCTCAGAGATTTTTTAATGATTCCAAGAGACTTAGCCTTTCATCAAAAGATTGAAGAAGGGGATAGTAGTCTTGCTCGCTTTGCTTCAGGACTATGGCTTAAGGTAGAAATGGATCTTGATAAAATAAATGATGACGAGCTACTTAATAAAAGAAAAATTAGTGTCGGTGGTGATCTCTTAATGATTGAGTTAAAAACCAATCACTCTATCGCTCAAGAGGATCTTGAGACTGAAAGAAAACTCTTCTACACCGAAGACTCAAAATCGTTTAGCTCAAGCCTTGCGAGCATGGTTTATAGTAAACCTTTACCAGCGTTTGAAGTTGCTCATAAGTCCATGAGTGGAATTTCTAAAGCAAAACACGACTATCGCCTTCATATTAGCTCTCTCTCTTCAATTCAAGACTTAGTTGAAATTGGAGATCTCTTAGTGGCCAAGGGTGTCGTTCATCAAGCTAAAACTGAAGTCGTCGGATTTAATGGCAGCAAGGGCGAACTCTCAATCACTTTTAGAGGTAATAGAGAGAACTTGCAGAAGTTTTTAAGAGGTATTACGGGATCAAATACTTCAAGTGGAAAAGTGATTCAAGTTAATCCTGAAAAACCAACAGAAATGACTTTAATGCTCATTGAGCAACAAGTTACACCCAAGTCATCAAAAGCCTCTACTCAAGGATAATAAGAATGAAGGTTATTGCGCTCTCTTTACTGACACTAACTTTATTCGCTTGTTCTCAAGGCGTAGTTCAAAGAGACTATGAAGGACGAAGAGCTGGTCCACCGCAAAATAAAAGCTTTCAATCGGTAAAAAAGAAAGTCGCACTTTTAACTTTCTTTAATGAAAGTCCTTATGGTGGTGAAGACTTAGGAATTGTTGCTACCGAAGAATTTAGAAAAGAATTATCTAGAACTGGCGAGTTTATTGTCGATCCAATGGCGATGAAAATTTTTGGATCTTCAAAAGAAGTCTACGCTGGAGGGGGAGTCAAACTCGTTCAGCTTTCTCGTCGTGCTAAAATTGAAGGTGTAAATCTAGTGGTTTTTGGCCGGGTGATAGAGGCTAGAGTTAGAGAAAAAACTGATGAAATAGGATTCGTTAGAGAAACCAAAAGTTTTACTGAAGCAAAACTCGAAGTACGAATTTTTGATGTAAATAGTAACAAAGAAATCTATACAGAAACTCTTAATGGCTATGCTGATGATCAAACTTATCGTTTTTTTGCTGAAGATCGTGAAAATAGTATGAACCAACGCCGTGATCTTTTGAGATATGGTGTTCGTGTTGCTGCTAGAAAAGCCATCCCTAATATGATTGAAATTTCTAGAAAGCTCGACTGGATGGGGCGAATTGCAAAGATCGTCGGAACAAGAATTTACGTCAATGCTGGTAGAGAGAGTGGGCTTCAAATCGGAGACGTTCTAAAGGTACTTACCGAAGGACAAGAGATCTTTGACCCAGAAACGGGTGCCCTCATTGGTATCTCAAAAGGCGAGGTTAAGGGGACTATTGAGATCATTGATTACTTTGGTCCTGATGGAACAATTGCGATCCTTCACTCTGGTGGATCAGTATTAGATGGTGACTTTGTTCAGTTGTACTAATAATGATTTCATATAATTTATTTAGATCTCTTGCTTTTAAACTTGATCCTGAACTTATTCATGAAGTTTCTATGGGAAGCTTTAATAAGTTTCCAAGGACTCTTGCGGGAATTTTTAACTCTCACGCTTTAAAGCCTGAACATTCAGTAGATTTCGCTGGGTTAACATGGAGTGGGCCATTAGGTCTTGCTGCTGGCTTAGATAAAAATGCTGTAGGGCTTTCCTTTTTTTCAAGGTTAGCTTTTGGTGCAATTGAAGTGGGCACAGTAACTCCCAAGCCTCAAGCAGGTAATCCAAAGCCACGACTCTTTAGAATTAAAGAAGAGAACTCTTTATTAAATCGTATGGGGTTTAATAATCAAGGGATGGAGCAAGTCTATCAAAATATTATTGATACAAGTCAACCTGATCGTCCTAGATGCCTAGGTGTAAACCTAGGAAAAAATAAAACCACTCCTGCCAGCGAAGCGCCGGTTGATTACTTTAAGCTTTATGAAAAGTTTGTGGATCATTGTGATTATCTAGTCGTTAATGTTTCAAGTCCAAACACACCTGGGCTTCGAGATCTTCAAGAAGAAAGCGCATTAAGTGAAATATTTGAAGCTCTATCAAGTATTCGAAAAGAGAAACCCAAACCACTTTTCCTAAAAGTAGCGCCTGATTTATCAGATGAAGGACTTGAAGCCTGTGTTTCTATTGCGAGAAAGTATTCTCTTAGTGGACTAATCGCTACCAATACAACAATTATGCCTGAACGTGGCCAGGGTGGAATTTCTGGCGACTTATTAGCAGCTAAGTCAAAAAGAGTAAGAAGTTACCTTTTAGAGCTTTTAAAAGATTCACCGGAGATTTCACTTATCGGAGTTGGGGGAGTCTCAAGTTTTGATGACCTTTGGGAGTTTTGGAAACTTGGTGGAAAAGTTATGCAGGTTTATACTGCATTTATTTATCAAGGGCCTAATCTGCTTGATGATATCTACCATGGGATTGAAACCGCTCTTAAGAAAACTGGGGCTAAAGATCTCAATGAGCTTTTAGCTAACTATAAAAATCTACCTAATGATTGGCGACTGTGATTCTCGGTTTTCTATTATTGCTCTTGGTTCCTTTAGTTTTTCACGTCATTGATGGCCAAACTCTACTTTGGTTTAATTTTCTACTTTGGTATGCAGGATTAATTTTACCAAGTTTTATTTTAAGTTCCATTGGAATTTCTTGGTCAACTGCTCGAGTACTGTCACTTTTAACTTTTTCCTTTCCTCTTTATTTATTAAGTAATTTTTTAGCGCTACCAATTAACGGCATTATCTGGTTGATCTTTTGTTTAATAGGTGGCTACTTGGCTTATTCTAAGCGCCGCCTTTTTGATTTTAAGTCGATCCTTCACACCGAGCTTTTCTTTGTCTTGGTGTTTGTCTTGTTTTTAACAATCAATGCTTTTCACCCAGCTCTTTACTGGGGGGAAAAGCCTATGGATATTTCAAGTTTAGGATATTTTCTACGACTTGATTATGGGCCTGTAATTGACCCATGGGCCTATGGAACAAAACTTCAATACTATGCCCTGGGATACTTTTCCTGGTCTATGCCAGCAAAGTTGTCATTGATGGGTCTTGAGCAGGCGTATGTTTATTCTATTGCTGGTGTGGCGGGAATGACGGCGTTGGCCGCTAGTGAGTTTTACAAGTCTTTTAGTAAAAAATATCACTATCTTTATGCTCTTATATTTATTTTTGTCGGAACTCTTGGTGTTCTAAATTCTTTTTATAAAGGTAATATCTTTGGCTCTCTAAGTGCTTTTTGGTCTGCGACTAGGGTCTTTACCTTTAATCACTTTGCCGAGTTTCCACTTTGGTCCTTTATTTTTTCTGATCTCCACCCACATGTGATGGCGTATCCAATACTCATCTTAGTTTTTTCAAAAATATTTTTAAGTGTTAGAGCTAAGCCAGATGATATGACGCTTTTTTCAACGACGTTAGCTCTTGTTTTACTTCCTTGGTTAAATGCATGGGATTTTCTTGTCATGATGGGCTTAGCGGCGATCCTTCTATTAAGTTATAAAAAAGAGATACTCAATAAGAAGTTTGTTTTTTCAACTCTTTTGATTTGCCTCAGTGGACTTTTCGCTTTTAGCTTCTTAAGTTCTGCTAGTAGAGTCAGTACATTTGGATTTGCTCCTAGTTCTGGACTCTTTGGCCTTGTTCTTCATTTTTTAATTCCAGTGACAGCTCTTGTTATTGTCTCTTTAAAACAAAAAAATTATAGACTGTGGATTGTCACCGCTTATCTTATCGGGGCAATATTCTTAGTCGATAATATTATCTTTATGGATAGGGTTAATACTGTTTTTAAGTTTATGACGACTCTTGGTGTTTGTGTGAGTCTGTTTATCCCCGTTGTTTTGGAGCATCTTTCTGGATTCAAACGCTATCTTTCTATTGTGATTATTTCTTTAATGGTTGTTTGTAACTTAACTCTCGTCCCAATGATTATTAGCTCAAAACCTTTTCCTGTTAAGATTCCAAGCCTCAATGGCTTTAGCTTTATTAAATACTCTTTGCCGTCAGACTCAGGACTTATAGAGTTTCTAAATCAGCAAGAAGGTACACCGCTCATCTTAGAATATCCCGGAAATAGTTTTGACTACCAAGCATCAAGAATTAGTGCTTTTACTGGGCTTCCGCTTTTTTTAGGCTGGGACAATCACGTAGTACTACGAGGAAAAACGTGGAAAACTATCTTAGAGCGAAAAAATTGGATTGATGGGATGTATAAAAGCACTGATGCCTTGATGGTTTATAAAGAACTCGTTGAGCGAGATGTTCGCTATATCGTTGTTGGGCCAACTGAGTACAAACACTATAATGAATCGGGTCTGAAGAAATTTGAAAACTATCCAGAGCTTTTTAAGCCAGTTAAAAAGCATTTATCATCAATTCTATTTGAAATTGTAAAAAAATAGACTGACTCAAGAAGAGCCAGTCTTTAAATTATCTAGAACTTAATCTTATCCATAATATTATCAACGATACCATATTCTTTTGATTCAGCGGCATTCATCCAGTAGTCACGATCAAAGTCAGTCATGACTTGCTCAAGTGATTTTCCACAATTATCAGCTAGGATCTTTGCTCCTAGCTCCTTTGTTTTTAAAATTTGCTTGGCCTGAATTTGAATATCTGAAGACTGACCGTACATTCCTTGACCACCGATTGAAGGCTGGTGAATCATCACGCGACCACTTGGAAAGATACTACGCTTTCCTTTTTCTCCACCCGAAAGAAGGAGAGAGCCCATACTAGCAGCAAGACCCATACAAACCGTGTGCACCGGAGAGCTAATCATTTGCATGGTATCGTAAACAACCATGCCTGAAGTAACCACGCCGCCCGGAGAATTGATAAAGAATGTAATTTCTTTTCCAGGGTCCATCATTTCAAGATAGAGCAGATCATTGGTGATTCTTTCAGCGCTATCGTCTTGAACGGCTCCCCATAAAAAGACTTGTCTTCTTTCAAGGAACTTTTCACGGTGACGTTGCATATTTTCAAATAGCTTTTCGATAGCTTGGCTCATTAATACTCCATAATGACATTAACTAAGATAATTGTTTTAAAACTTATCGGACAAGCACAGCTAAATTAAAGCAATATTCGCCAAGTTTTTCTTTCATTTTCCAAACTCAGGCTAATGTACAGTCTTAATAAAATCAATCGCTTATGCGTCATTTCTTAACCTTAATATACACTTTGTTTAGCCGATAAGAATAAGGATGATTATTAAAAACCTGCTAATACTTACACTATTAAGTCTGCTCGCTACTAGCTGTGGCGGGCAAAAGACTCGTACGAATTTTAATCTTACGGCAGGTGCTACGGTCACTGGATTTAGTCTTGATGGTGGTACATTTATTCGTGCTGTTAATCTCGAAAGTGGTCTTCCCTTTGATATTGATATGACTGACGGTGAAACGGCGCAAATTCCCTTTGGTTCCTGGGATCTTCATCTGGTCGGTTATGGCGGAGCTGGTGCATGGCAGGGAACCACTTATTGTGGCTCTCTTACTAATGTGAGTTTAGATCAGCCGTCAGCAAATTTATCACTAACACTTGATCAAACAAATTGTGGTGTAGAGCCATACCTTTCAATGATTTCAGATAAAGCAAGTTCACTTCAAAGCAATTGGGATTCCGCCATTTGGGATACCGATACTTGGGGACCATAAGAGGATATTATGAAGATTAATTGGGATAAAACGATTCAGTTTCTTAAAGGCTATACCTTTGCCATTATTACGACTTCGACACTGGCTCTAGCCGTAAGTACTAATATCGCAGGCTTTAACATCTTCACCAGTGGTACTCCAATATCTTCAACTGCTGTTAATGATAACTTCGGTAAGCTGGCTGGAATCGAAGTTTATAAAGCGACTAACACAGCACTAATTGATGTGGATAATACTACAACCTTGAGCACTGCTAGATGTAATGCATCGATTGATGATTGTAGTTTCGGAGCGATGACTTTAACTTCAAGTGTTTCCAATGGAACATATGTTACAGAATCAAGTCCCTCTGATACAAACGGATACCCTTTATCTCTTTCAGGGGGGGGAACATTTTCATTAGTAACTATTGCAACCTCTGGGTGGTATGACTTTTCTTTAAGAATGTCATTTTCAACCATGCAAGTTACTTATCCTGGTTCTTGTAGTAGTGCATATGCAGTAATTGAAACTTCAATTAACAAAGTTGAGTCTGCGGCTACTTCTCCAATTGTCCAAAATGAAGGATTTGGAGATACAGGTTTTGGCAAGATAGAGTTTAATAGAGATAAGTCTGACGGAAATTGTGATTCAACTTTGGATGCTATTGAGGATAAAACAAAAATTGATCCAGGCTTTCACAAAAGAGTCTACCTAACTGCTGGAGATAAGTTTTATGTTGGTTATGGTTTAAAACGAAAAGGACTTGCTGGTGGTGACAATATTACAATACCTGCTGGAAACCTAGAGTTTAAAATCGTTTATCTCCCTTAATATTTAGGCCGCTGATCGTATTCAATCGGATCTTCCATACCAGCTTGGCTAAAACCACGCAGGCGAAGAGCGCATGAATCACAGACGCCGCAGGCTTTATCGCCGCGAGCGTAACAAGACCAAGAGCTTTGAATAGGCGCTTTCATTTCGACGGCTTTTTTAACGATCTCAAACTTTTTCATATGAATAACGGGAGTGATGACTTCAATATCTCCGTCTTTAGTGCCCTCTTTGATAAGAGCATTGAGAGCTTTATAGTAACTTGGTCTGCAATCCGGATAGCCCGAGCTATCTTCCTCAACCGCACCGATATAAATCTTTTTTGCGCCAATCACTTCGGCCCAACTGACGGCCATAGAAACGATATGCGTATTTCTAAAAGGCACATAGCTATCAGGGATCTCGTCGCTATCGCCTTTAAACTTTTTGACATCAATGCCATCATCGGTAAGAGAGCTACCACCAATCTGCTTTAAGAAAGTGACATCAACAACTTTTCTAAGTTCCTTTGGAACTTTATAGAACTCAGCGATCTTATGAAAACATTCGAGTTCTTTTTCTTCTGTTTTTTGACCATAGTTAAGATGCAAAAAAGCCAGGTGCTCATGATTACTACTAGCGATCGCTGCACTTAATAAGGAATCCATTCCACCTGATACGAGCGCGATGGCGAGATTGTTTTCTTTTTGACTCATGCTTGTTCAGCCTTTTCATTAATAAAGCTTAAGAATTGATCAACTTTTGTTTTAGCTTTTGATTTCTTATCCGCCAATGAACCTTCTTTCTCTTGAACCATAATATAAAACTTAATCTTAGGCTCAGTACCAGAAGGGCGAAGATAAAGGCGGTCTCCATTTTCAAAATGAAAACCTAGAACGTTTGATTTTGGAAATCCATCCATGCCTTTTTGATAGTCTTCAACTTTACTGGCTGATCGATCAATGATTTTGCCATTAAGAGATCTAAAGCTTTCCATGATGCGAGAGATCTTCTCGGCGCCCTCTTTTCCAAAATAATCAAGAGACAGAAGATGCTCATAAGAAAAGCCGTACTCAGAATAAATCTCATCAAGAGCCGTGACTAAGCTTTTACCTTGAAGTTTGTAGTGTAGGGCCACTTCCGACATAAGAGTGACTGAGCTTACACCGTCTTTGTCTCTAACATTCTTGTGATTGAGGTAACCAAAGCTTTCTTCAGTTGCAAATATAAAGTTTCGCTCAGGTTGGGTCTTTTCAATTTCATTCATACGTCCACAGATCCACTTAAAACCTGTTAACGTATTTTCGCAGTCCACATTAAAAGCACTCGCGATATTTTCTTGCAGTGGAGTTGTGACGATTGTTTTGACGAAATATGAATTCTTAGGCAAACGATTTTGATTCTTTAGATTTGATAGAATGTAGTGAAGCATCAAGGTGCCAATCTGGTTTCCGTTTAAGTAAACCACTTCATTATTTTCAATGAAGGCCAGGCCAAGACGATCTCCATCTGGATCACTACCCATGACAATATCGGCACCAGTTCTTTTCATTTGCTCAACCGCCATAGCAAGCGCTTCTGGGTTTTCTGGATTTGGAGATTTTACTGTTGGGAAATTACCATCTGGCTTTGCCTGTGCTTCAACCACAGAGACATTCGTGAACCCCATTTTCTCTAAAGCAACAGAGCAAGGAATAAGAGCTGAACCGTGAATTGGTGTATAAACGATCTTTAAGTCAGTTCCGCTCTTTTTAGAAAGTTCTGGATTAATAGCAGCAGCGTAGATGGCTTCTTGATAGGCGTTTTCTACGTCTTCACCAACCCAATGAATAAGACCTTTTGCAACACCATCGTCAAAGTCCATATGCTTAAGCGCAGAAAAATCTGTGAGGGCTTTATAGCGTTTGATTATACTTTCATCATTAGGAGGTGTGACTTGAGCGCCGTCATTCCAAAAAACTTTATAACCGTTGTATGCAGGTGGGTTATGAGATGCAGTTACCATGACTCCTGCATTAGCGTTGTGATATCGAACTGAAAAAGAGAGTAGTGGAACCGGATTCAGTCTTTTGTAGATATAGGCATGAATTCCGTTAGCGGCATAAACTGTGGCTTCTTTCGCTAGCTCAAAGCTCATGATTCTTGAGTCATAGCTGACAGCAATTTTTGGTTCAGTTTTTTCATTGTGATTGGCCAGAATCTCATCAGCAATCGCCTGGCTGGCTTTTCTGATGGTGTAGATATTAATACGATTTAGACCAGCTCCGAGGATCGAGCGAATACCGCCGGTTCCAAACTCAAGATCTTTGTAGAAACGCTCGGTAATTTCTTTAGTATCACCAGCATCTATGAGGTCTTGAAGCTCTTTTCGACTTTTGGCGTCAAAAATATTGTTGTTTGTCCACCATGTGGCCTTTTCAAGTGCTTGCTTTTCCATTGGTCTAACCTTAAATATAAAGGGAATCAGAAACGCCTAATATTCGCAAAATCAGTGAAATGTGGCAACTTAGCTATTCAACGTATGATTACCATTTAAGGAGCGCAACCGATGGCAAATAAAGAGATGAAACACCCAAAGAATATCGCTGGCGCTTGGTACTGTACTGATCCAGACGATGATAATGGGGAAGGCTGTATCGCTTGTAACGTCTGTTACACAGGGGCTCCTGACTTTTTTGCCGAAGATGAAGATGGTAATGCTTATGTGATTAAGCAGCCTTCAACTCCTGAAGAAATCGAACTTTGCCAAGAGCAGCTTGAAGCTTGTCCAGTGGCTTCTATCGGCAGTGACGCTTAATTAAGATAGATTTTATAGAGTCATTCTATTTTTTTTAACATAGTCATATTGGCTTTAGTTAACTAGGTCGCTTAGCGTTAAGACTTTGAGCTAGTGAACTCGATGAGCTATACGCATAATAACAATTTTTTACTTTCGCGCCGTCCCGATGCTTGCTAAAATTTAGACAATTGATTTTTAACTTTTGGCCTCAAGGGGTAAGCATGAATCCAACCACAATGGAAGTGATTGGAACGGCGATGTTCGCATTAGCGGTTCTACACACTTTTCTAGTCTCTAAGTTCCAGCATCTCGCACATAAATATCCAGAAGGATCTATTGGTGAAAACCTTTTCCACTTTCTAGGTGAAGTAGAAGCCGTTTTTGGTATTTGGTCGGCACTATTCTTAATAGCTTATTCTTATGTCTCAGGTTTTGCTGTTTATGATGAAGCTCACCACGTTGTAGGTGGTGCCCTTGGTTATATGGAAAGCTTAAATTACACAGAGCCAGCATTTGTTTTTGTGATTATGTGTATGGCCGGTACTCGTCCCGTCATTATTTTTGCTGAAAAAATTATTATGGCGATTTCAAAAGTTATTCCTCTTCCAGGAAAAATGTCATTCTACGTTTCAGCTCTGATCGTTGGACCTCTGCTCGGATCATTTATTACTGAGCCTGCGGCCATGACAGTTACTGCGCTTATTTTATTAGATTATTTCTACTCAAATAAAATGAGTTCAAAGTTTATGTACGCCACCATTGGACTCCTATTCGTTAATATTTCTGTTGGTGGAACACTGACTCACTTCGCTGCACCTCCAGTATTAATGGTGGCAGCTAAATGGCAGTGGGGAATTGAGCATATGTTCATGAACTTTGGTTGGAAAGCAATCATCGCCGTGGTTATTTCAACGATTGCTATTGCTTTCTTCTTTAGAAATGAACTGACTGGAAAATTAGAAATTAAACAAAAGCACGATAACTATATGGTTCCAACTTGGTGGATAACTCTCACTCATTTGATTTTCATGGCGATGGTTGTTTATACCGCTCATCATATGGTCTTCTTTATGGGTCTTTTCTTATTCTTCTTGGGCTTCACAACTGTGACTCAAGAGTATCAAGACAAAATGAAGTTAAAGGAATCACTACTTGTGGGCTTCTTTCTTGGCGGTCTTGTGACACTTGGAGGAATGCAAGCGTGGTGGCTTAAGCCAATCCTGTCTTCACTAGGGGATTTGACTCTTTATCTTGGTTCAACCGCACTAACAGGTATTACCGATAACGCCGCTCTAACTTATTTGGGATCATTAGTTGAACTTAATGACTCTCAAAAATATAACCTTGTTGCTGGTGCAGTTACTGGTGGTGGTTTAACAGTTATTGCCAATGCTCCAAACCCGGCTGGATTTGGTATTCTTAAGGATTCATTTAAAGATGGAATTAGCCCACTTGGATTATTAATGGGATCGTTGTTTCCGACTTTGATTTGTATTTTAGCCTTTCAGTTGCTGCCAAGCTTAGGTCAATAAACAAAAAAATAGCCACCTTCGGGTGGCTTTTTTTTTACCCTAAATTAATCACCCAATCTTTGTCAGGTGCATCTCTTCGACCTTCTTGGATATCAAGCAGAGCTTGTCTTAAGGCCATAGAACATGGACCTGGAGCATCTTTAAACTTATAAGTTGTTCCATCTTTTTCTGCTATTTGATGAATCGGAGTGATGATAGCAGCTGTGCCACAGGCAAATGCCTCAGTACAACGACCCGACTTAATGGCGCTAATAAGCTCATCAATCGTCAGAGTTTTTTCTTCTACTTGCATATCTAATAGTGGAGCTATTCCAAGCAGTGACTTTCTTGTGATTCCTGCAAGAATTGTATCTGTAAGAGCTGGAGTCACAAGCTTTCCATCAATAATACAGTTAAAGTTCATGCCGGACATTTCTTCAATATTATTTCTAGTAACAGCATCTAGCCAAAGTGTTTGATCATGACCGAGTTTCTTTGTTTCGATAGCAGACTCTAAAGCAGCAGCGTAGTTACCACCAGTTTTAGCATTACCTGTTCCGCCCGGTGCAGCTCTCACGGCAGATCTTTCGATCAACACAGAGATTGTACCACCGCTAAAGTAGGCTCCTGAAGGAGAGGCAACAATCATAAATTTAAATTTATCAGATGGCTTAATCCCAAGAGCTTCTTCAGTCGAAAACATAAAGGGACGAAGATAAAGAGATTCACCAGATCGTCTTGGAATAATCTCTGCGCAAAGCTTTGAATATTGCTTAACTGCATCGACAAACTTTTCAACTGGTACTTCAGGCATCGCCATTCTATTGGCAGAGTGATTAAAGCGTTTGGCGTTTTCATCTGGACGAAATAAGAAAGGTCCGTTGCCTTTAATTCTGTAAGACTTCAAACCTTCAAAAATTTCTTGTCCGTAATGCAGAACTTTACAGGTCGGCTGCATTGAGATTGGCCCATAAGGAACAATCTTCATGTCGCTCCAAGTTCCATTATCATAATCTGCTTCAAGCATGACAGGGGCCATAACACGTCCAAAACCTAGTTCTTCAGGAATTTTAAAACTAGCTACGGCTTCTTTTGCTTCAGGTGTAATGATGACTTGCATTGAATCTCCATAAAATTGTAGGCAGACTTTACCAAAAAGCTTACAAATGAGCGAATACTGTATCTAAAATTTGCCCTGCGGCAACAGCTTGATTAAACTTAGAATATGTTTCTACATCGTTTAAAAATATTATCTTTTTTGATGGCGACTTTCTTGAGCACCCAAGTATTCGGCCAATCACGTTTTTTTGTCAATATTAAAGGCATGCTTTCACAAATCGAAAGTGTGAAATTGCGCTCAGAATACCGTATGTCTAAAAACGTGGATTACTGCCGTGGCGTCAAAATGCCAAAGCCCTCTGCAGGTTGGATTTGTAAAAAGCTTAATAACACCCAGGTTGCATGTTCTAGACAGTATGAGTGTGTTTTCGTTGATCGAAATTTTAATCGTAAGTCTGAAAGTTTAAAGACTTATCGAGCGATGAAAGCTGCACCTGCGCTTGCAACTTCTTATTCGATTGCATTATCTTCAAGACCTAAGTTTGCAGCGAGAACAGCAACAAAGGCTATAGGATCTAAGCAGGTCGCAAGAGCTAGACCAAAGCCTAGGGTGCAAAAGAAGCTGACGGCCCAGCAAGTTAAAGCTGTCGCTACACCGACTCCAGCACCGATACAAGAAGCTACTTTAGAAGATGATCTTTTTGCTGAGTTAGAAGAGCCAGCTCCTACAGAGCAAGAATCTGCTAAAAACAATGATGATGTTTTTGAAGAAGCTTTCGCTGATGAGAAGCCTTTAATAGAAGATTCAAAACAAGAAGAGCAATCGAACCCATCAATATCTGAGTGGAGTTTCTTAAGATTTGATGTCTCGTTAACCCAAACTAGTGATGAGAGTGGCAGCCAATCTGCAATCGAAGGCGGCTGGAGACCTCGTTGGATCTTTTCAAAAAACTGGTCAATTGACGCCCGCCTAGGCTTTTCACAAAGACGGGCTGTTGCTGATACTGATGAAGAAGCCTTTTCAGTCATGGAAACGGCAGCATTTCTTAACCGTCGAATGGGGAATTGGCGCTTAAGTGGCGGGTTCGGTCGTCAGTCTTGGGGTGGGGAAGCACCACTAGGAGATCAAGCCCCTACCTTTTTTGCTTTAGGTGCAGCTTACTTGTGGTCAGATACAAAGCTTCTAGGTGTTGAGGGAGTAGAGTTTAAATATATTAGTTTATCTGATGAAGCTTCCAGTACTGGACTTCGTTTTGGACTGCTTTTTAAATTCTAGTTACTTAGATCATTTCTTTTTTACCAAGTTGCTCTACATATCGATTGCTATTGATGATAACTGTTTCTAAATAATAGGGGACAGTTTTGAAAATTAGTATTTCGATTCTATTTATTTTTTCAGCTTTAATTTCTTTTAAGACTTTTGCTCAAGATGAAAGACCTAATGATCTTTGGACTTGGATGATTGCAGGTAAACAAAGGCTTGTGATTAGTTGTCACTCACGTGGAATTGTCGATATTGACTCGTTTGATAGTGAGCTCGCACTGATTAGCAGAACTACAAATGAGAACGGCTGTGAAATTTTTGACGTTCTTCATATTAATGAAAGTGAAAATGAGGCATGGCTGACAGATATTCATGTTAACGCCACGATTTACGGACTTGATCGCTTGAAAAGATCTCCATCGACACTTATTAAGCCAAGCTTTCTTGGTCGTGTTATCTACCCAATAAAATTACTGGGAATTAGAAAACAAACGAATCGTCTTGGGAAAAAGCTTACTAAGTTTTTAGAGTATGGAGAGTTTCCAAGAACTGAAAGAGTCTCTGAAGATTATCTGCGCCTATTCGTCGAACAAGCTCAAATAGCTCACGATGACTACCTGACCCTAAGTCGTTAACTAGAAATAAAATAAAAAAAGATGGTTGGGCTAGACAGGGTTGAACTGTCGACCTCTGCCATGTCAAGGCAGCGCTCTCCCACTGAGCTATAGCCCATCAGTGAAGCCGTAAATATAGGTTCTCTGATGAGAATTCGTCAAGTGACGGACTGTTTTAAAAAGGTCTATCATGGCGAAATCCATGAAGAATATTAAAGACTATCGCCTCAATTTAAGCCTCATCGGACTGATCGTCAGACAGTTTAGAGAGTTTTGGTACTATTACTTAGGTGCCCTAATAACGCTTGTGGCCACTCACTGGATCCAAAGTAATCTTCCATTCTACGCAAAAGATCTTGCTGATATGGTTGAAAAGGGAAGTGAGTCCATCGAGTCTTGGCCTTTTGTCCTCATGGCGCTTGGGATTATTATCTTTAGAACATCTTCAAGGCTTCTGTTTTTCTATCCGGCGCGTATTCAACAAAAACTTTTAAGAGTCGAACTCTTAGAGCGACTCGAAAATACTTCACCTTATCGTTTTGAAAAAAGAAGCGCTGGTCAGCTTTTTCAAATTCTTAATGGCGATATTGAGCAAATTAGAGCTTTGATTGGTTTTGCTCTTTTGCAGATTGGAAATATCATTATCTCTTTGGCCATTCTTCTACCAAAGCTTGCAGCTTTTGAAAGTCGTCTCTTGATTGCTTTACTTCCGATGCTGGCTTCATCTTTAATCTTCACACTTTTTGTCGTTAAAAGTAGAAAATGGTTTCGCCAAGTTCAAGATAGAGCAGGTGAGGTTAATAATTTTTTGATTGAATCTTTTGTCGGTAAAAGAACAATTAAAAATTATCACGCTGAAAAATCCTTTATCAATCTATTTTCACAAACCTCTTGGCATGAACTACAAGCGACCTTTAGATCAGGCGTTAATATTTCAATTGCGATGCCTTTGATTCCATTAGGTGTTGGCTTGTCATTGATCTGGGGCGGCTGGATTATCTGGGAATTACAACTTGGAGCATCTTCGCTTGTTCTATTTTCGGGTTTCGTCTTTTTATTCTTAGAACCTTTGGCATTCTTTTCTTGGATTGGAGCTGTGTTTTCTTCGTCTTCAACGGCATGGGATCGAATCTCTGAATTGATTTCCGATCTCGATAAGCCGTCAGACTTAGAGCTATCGGATGACTCAAAAGTTGATTTTTGGGGAGAGAGAATTGAGATCCCTTATTTAGAAAGTAAGTGGAACGTGCTTGTTGGTGCAACTGGTTGTGGTAAGACGCATGTCTTAAAACAACTTGCCCAGCGATTTAAAAATGAAAATAGAAGTATTTCGTATGTGGCACAAGAACCTTATCTATATAACGATACCCTTGAGAGAAATATCTTTTTAGGACAAGAAATTACTGCAGATAAAAGAAAGAGAGCGCTTGAGCTTTTAAGGCTATTTGCTTTGGACTTTTTAGAAGGAAGTGATGAACTTCTTTTAAAGCTAGAAGTTGGCGAAAATGGAAAGCGACTTTCAGGTGGTCAGGCAAAACGGTTGTGCTTAGTTCGAACCCTGATGTCTCCTAGTGACGTTATTTTATGGGACGACCCTTTTTCTTCAGTCGATTTAATTCACGAAAAACAAATTTTAAATGCACTTAGAAGTGCACCCGAATTGAAAAATAAAACATTAATCTTAACATCACATCGTTTATCAACAGTTAGGCAAAGTGACTTTGTCTTAGCTCTAGAAAAACAAAAGGGTGTTATTGAAAGCGGCCTATCAAGTGAATTAGTAGTCGCAAATAGTAAAAGCTGGACTTATGAGTACTTCGAAAAGCAAATGGTCTGATCTGCTTTTTTTTAAAGGCTGCGGCGTTCTTGTCGCCTTTGTTTTAGTCTGCCTTTTGGTAGCGTCGGCTCTAGGTATCCTAGTTCCAAGACAGGTGACTGAGCTTTCTAGAGCCTATGAAGATAAAAATGCATATATCCAGGCCCTTTGGTACTTAGCAGGTATTTTTGTTGGAACATATATTAACCGTGTGACTTATCAACTTTTGATTAATGTCTATATCAGAAGACTCGTTCAGCACGTACGCATGACTTGTTATAAAAAATGGATGATGGCCCATGATGTGATGACATCTAAAAAAGATATTGCTGAGAGATACCCTCAAGGTGAAGTCCTAGCTAGAATTGTTTCCGATACAGAATCACTTAGAGAACTAGTGACCTCTGGCACCTTTGGTATTTTTATCGATATCTTTTTTGTCGTTTCTTGCTTGGCCAGTTTTATTAGTCTGAATAGTTTTGTAGGCTCAACTCTAGCAGTTTCTGAAATTATTGCGGCACTACTTCTTTTATGGGGTAGTCGCAGAATGCGTGAAGTTTTTCACGCTGTATCGAAAGCACGTGGCATTGTCCAAAGAACTATTGCTAACTTGGTTGGCGGTTTTTCAGAAACTCACTACAACCAGCATGAAGGTTATGCTAGTAAGCGTGGTGAAATAGCTTTTAATGATTACCTCAATAAAATTCTTCGCTCAAACGTTTGGGATGCAGGCTATTATTCTTTAGCTGAATCTTTGTATCCGCTTTTATTATGCTTAATGGTTTTTGTATTTCCTTATTCAGGGATCAGAGAAGCTGCGCTAATCTTTGCTATTGTTGATTTGATTCAAAGATCTATTGGGCCAGTAAAAGATATCGCTTCAAAGATCGCTAACGTTCAAAGAGCCTCTGCCGGTGTATCTAGACTACAAGAGTTCTTGGGCGACCTAGATGAAGTTCCGTCAACTCCAACAGTCGTTAATTCAGACTTCGATGATATAAAAATTTCATCATTAAAGCTTAAGGTCGATGAATTTATTTATCCAAAAAAGTCAGAAACAGAAGACAAACCTTTCTCACTCCAGAATGTTGAGTTAGAGGCTAGGTCTGGAGAAGTCATTGGTATCGTCGGTTTATCTGGCTGTGGTAAATCAACTCTGCTTAAAATTATGGCAGCTCAAATTATCCCAGAGAAGTTTAGTATTGATTTAAAGTTTGAAAATAATAAGTCTCTTGTTTGGGATGGAAAAGATATTTCAAGACATGCTCACTATCAAAGACAAGTCGGCCTAGTGTCACAAGAGTCTCATCTCTTTTCTGAATCTTTACGTTTTAATATTACCTTAAATCCAGAGCATGAAGAGCGCTTTGATGAGTTTTGGTCGTGGGTTTGTTCGCAAATTGAGTATTTAAGAAAATGGAAGCTTGAACCAAGTGACAGGATTGAGCCCAAAGAGCTATCAGCTGGACAAAGACAATTATTAGCAGCCATACGTGCGTGTTATTTAAAAAAGACAATTGTTTTACTAGATGAGATTTCTTCAGCTCTAGATTCTGAACTTGAAGAAGCGCTCAGAGAAGTAGTGAGACTAATTCAGTCATCGTGTTTGACCTTTGTTGTCGCGCATAGAGACTGTTAGAAACGCTAACAAGATCATCGTTATGGAAGATGGCCGAGCCATAGACTCGGGCATTCACAGTGAATTGTTAAACTTTAGCAAAGTCTATCAACAATTCGTCGCTGAACTGTCGCTTTCAAACTCCTAATCAGTTAATATTCTAGGGATTATTATTTTAAGGAGATCTAATGAAACGTTCATGGTTCATATCAGCTGCTATTGTTGCGGCTTCACTTATCGGTTTTAGTTCTTGTTCTCAAGACGCGGATTCAAAACCTAATTTTATTTTTAAGTCAGCTCCAAAAACTGGAGTGGTGGCAAAGATTGGTGACACTGAAGTTACTGAAGCAGAAATGCTAAAGGGCATCGAAAGCCAAGTCTATGAAGCGGAAGAAAAACTTCATGAACTTAAAATGGGTCGTATCCGTGCTTTAGTTTTAAAGTCACTTATGGAGGCAGACTCTCGTAAGAAAGGTCTTTCTAACGATGAGTTCTTAGAAAAGTACATCGCAAGCAATGTAAAAGTTACTGATAAAGATATCGATGCTTTTATTGCGGAAAGAAAAATTCCTAAAGAAAATGTGAATGACCAAATTAAAGAAAAAGTTCGTCAGTTTCTAGCGATGGAAAAGAAGAAAGAAGCTATTGAGAACTGGATTGGAGAAAAGACAAAAAAATCTCCGGTTGAAGTTTATCTTAGTCAACCAAGTCGCCCTACATTTGATGTAGAACTTGGAAATGCTCCTTTTGTTGGTGGTGCTGATGCTAAAGTAACAATTGTAGAGTTTTCTGATTTTCAGTGTCCATTTTGTGCCAAGGGCGCAGAGCTAATGGGCGAGGTTAAGAAAAAGTACGGCAACAAAGTTAAAATCGCATTTAAGAACTACCCACTGCCGTTTCATAAGCATGCTAAAGATGCTGCCCATGCAGCACTTTGTGTGAACGAGCAAAAACCAGAATACTTCTGGAAGCTTCATGATGTTATGTTCGCTGACCAAACTAAGCTTTCACTTGCGGACCTAAAAGCTTCTGCCAAGAAGATTGGTGCTAAGTCTGATGAGTTCGATCAATGTATGAGTAGCGGTAAGTTTATGGCCGCAGTTGATGCTGATATGGAGCAGGGCAAAGAGCTTGGAGTTCAATCAACTCCGACCTTTTATATCAACGGACAGCTGATTAATGGGGCTCATCCGATTGAAATTTTCTCTGAGATTATTGATCAAGAATTAGCTAAGTAACCGTTTTTACCTTATTTGAAGCGTCCCACGGAGATTCTTGCCTGGGACGCTTTTTTTTTGTGTATCCGCTAAAATTATTAGGATGACCCTATTGGGGAAATTTGAAGTTTTAGGGAATTTCATGGATATCAACGATTA
>CAXBMT010000008.1:0-29030 GCA_963976925.1 uncultured Bdellovibrionales bacterium | reverse complement strand
GGAAAAGTAAATTGAAGAGCCTTAAGCCTGAATTTATTCAGTTAGAACCTAAAAATAGATTGTATCAAATGCCTCAACCAATTCTTGGCCTAACCGGTGGAATTGCCAGCGGCAAATCGACAGTAAGTAAGTTTTTACGCGAAGAAGGTTTCTCAATCATCGACGCCGATTATTTAGTCAAAGCGGTTTACCAAAAAGAAGAAGTTATCCAAGAGATAGCTAAAGCTTATCCTGATAGTATTCAGAATAATGCCATAGACTTTAAAGTTTTAAGACAAGCCTTTTTTAATGACTCGAATCTGCAGTCTAAAATTGAAAAAATCATTTATCAGCGATTGCCTCTAGCCTTTACGGATGAATTTAAGAGCCAAAGTTCATCAGCACAAGACTTTATTATTTATGATGTTCCTCTTTTATTCGAAAAAAACCTCGCGCCTCTAGTTGATCTCAAAGTCTGTGTCTGGTGCTCGCCTAAAACTCAAATTGAGCGTCTGATGAAGCGAGATGGAATTGACGAAGTTCTAAGTAAGAAAATTCTTGAGAAGCAATGGGATATTAATAAAAAACGAGATCAAAGTGATCTCGTTATTAAAAATGATGGGTCTCTGGACGAACTAAAGACTCAGTTTGATTCTTTTCTATCAAGCATTTTGCTGTAAAGCAGGTTTTTCAACAGATGCAGGTTTTTGTGACTTCAAGCTTTCCAATGAATGCTGACGGTTCTTTTTAAAGTCAGAAAAAAGATTTCTAAGGGATGTAACGACTCGTTCGTCAATCACTTCACCTTCTCGAGCTAACTTCGTAACTTTAAACATATCACTTTCAATTCTGGCCCTAGCTTCAGCAAATACTCTTTTAAGCTTATCAAATGAAGGTGGACGATGATCATCGAGAATCATTTCCATTTTAGAAAGTGAAACATCTAGAGACTTAAGAGTTTGATTAAGATTGGCTTGAGTTAGATCAAAAGCTTTAAGCTCGCCTCTAATCTTATGAAGAGGTGCTTCGAGTCCTGCCCCAGCATCCTCACGCTTAGAAAAAACTAATGCTTGATCAACACTTTGATTAAGCTTTGATCTCGTGTCTTCAAAGTCACGCTTAATTTCTTTTAGTTGCTCTCTGGTTCTTGAAACAGAGGCACTCGCTTTTTGATTTTCACCTAAAAGATCATAAACGCTCATCGAATCAGCAAGTAGATCATCTTCTTCTTTAAAGAGCATTTTTGCCGTTGAGACTGTATCAGAATAAAGCTTTTCTATCTCATATCTATAATCGATTGAAGAAATGATATTAGTTTTAACTGAATCAAATGACTGAACATTTGTTTCAACCAGTTCGATATTTTTCTTAAGACTTGATTCAAAGAATTTAACTTTTGATCTTGATTTATCCAACTCGCTTCTTAAATAGGCAATCTCACCTTCAAGTGACTCTACTCTATCATTTAGGCTTGAGTTAAACTGCTCAAACTGAGAGTAAAGGTCCGCGATACCAGCGCTAGAAAATTGTGATTCAAGTTTTTCAGCGACATCACCTTCAAATTCACGAGCAGAAATAACTTCAAGTGCTTTAATCGCTGGCCCAACAATAGCTTTAGTTTGCTGTGCCAGACTCTCTTCAACTGTATGAAGTGGGTATAAGAAAATCATCACACGAGTTTGACCGGCGTAATCCACTGGTGAAACATACATTTCATAAGGCGCAGTTTCATCATGCCCAAAAGCTTTAATCTGTATTTGATAAATACCGGCGATACCTTGTCTTAAAGCAAGGATAACAGGATCATCCTCACCAAGATTAGTAAAACCAGAGAGATAATCCCAAGTTAGATTGGCTTCGTTGTCTTGTTGTAATTCAATATTCCAACATTTTGAAAATAAATCGTTGGCCCAAACAACTCCAAGATTTGAATCTAGTAAGAATGCACTAAAAGGAGTGGCTTCTTGAAAGATTGTTCCAAAGCTCATTCTTTTATGAACATATTCTTTGTATTTAGAGAATTCTAATGCAAACTCTTTCGTCCATTCTTTAGATTCTGAGCCATCTGTTGGTAAAAGTCTGTCCCTTAACATTTCGACAGATTCTTTTTCCCATGCCTTAAGATTCGTTTGATGTTCTTTTTGGCTAAATCCGATTCCGATAAACAGGCTTAGCATCAAAAAGCTTGTGACACCTACGATTCCATAAAGTAGCCATCTTGAAACATTTTCTTGCTCAAGTCTTAGTTTGGCCAAAGATGGAGATGCTTCTTGCACCCATGCATTCCAATCTTTTTCGAAGGCATTAAAGCTTGGATTAAAACTACTATAAGCTTTTACATACCGATTAAGCATATCAACTTCGCTCTCCATAGTTGATAGACGATTAAGAATCGTACTTTTATCAACACTTGAAAGAACTGAGTTAACTGTAACTTTTTTCATTTGCTCTATATCTGATGTCACACTATCAACAGTCTGTTTTAGTTTAGAATAAGCAAAGAATCCGGGTGCTTTAGTTTGTGCCGGTTCAAGTCGTGCACCAATCTTTTTTGAAAGCCTTGTTAAGGTTCTCCATCTATTTTGAACAACAAAGTTTTCAAAAGCTGCCATTTTATTGATTAAAACTGAAAAAATAGAAGACAGCTCTGGATATTCAATAAGCGAGTTCATTTCTTTTCGAAGAGACTTCATTGATTTATGAAATTTTTCTGAGGTTTCAATATCAGATAAGTTGGAGATAACCTTTACATCATTTTCAATGAAAGACAGTTGCTTAACTGCACTTCTAACCTGGTCCGCTGAAACTTTTTCTTCGATATCGTTAACAGTTTTGTTATTCATGAGTCTATCCATAACAAGACCAGCTTCGAAGACTTCTTCAAGTTTTGAACCTTGGGATGGACCCTGTGACCAAAACCAATAGGTTCCCGCAACCAGACTCATAACTGTGACAATGATAATGCTTGAAAAGAAATAAAACGAAGAGCGAGATGCGCGAATCGACATACTAAAACCTCATCCTGAAGTCGTTTATGGTGGGGATTATTTAAATAGTTCAAAAAGCTCAACACGTGAATTCTTCGCGTGTGTCGCCTGCAGTTTCCCCTCTCCAAATATTATGATTGAGAGAGGACGAAAGAGAAAGGGCAAATGCAGAATAGTAGCATTTAAACTATCTTGCTCGGATATTGAATTTTGAAGAGATACCTTAGAGTTTTTATCAATTTTTACGATATGATGCTCACCCAATGAAGCTAAGCTATTTATATCAGAAACATAATTTGAAAAAATAGGGTCAAAGTTTAAGTCGCCAACACAGAAACTTAAATCTTTCGTCTCAAGGATTGAGTTCCTTATTCTTAACTCTATCTGTGCAGAGTTATTATTTTCAGTAACCTGGTAAGATAAAATCGCTTTTTGTTCAAAAAGCGCTTGAGTCATTTGATATGCTTTTTTTCTGCAGCTTTGTGCGTTTGCATTTTCGGAAGGCTCAAGTAAAAGAACTATCCCATCATTTTCTAGTCTAAAGTCGACTCTCTTTGGTAAGAAAGAATTAGCGATCTGACATAGGCCCTCTAAGTGATTGAGCGCTCTATCCCAAGTTTGAAAGTTTGCCGTTAAATCGAAATAACTTGAAACTCTTTGAACATTCTCTCCAACAGGAAATGCTCGATTCAATTTTTCAATAATTTGTTGTTTAAATATTTTAGTTAGATTTTTATATTGGGCAGGAAGAGGATCTTTTGAAACAGCAAGATCCAGCATGCTTGTTAAATGATACTGGATCTGATTAGCAAGAGGAGCTATAGGAGCTCCTCCAATTTTACGTAAATCTTCTATTTGTCTTAGGCTATCGCCAAAGGCGCGGCGGATATCACTTAATGTTTCTTCCAAAGCGCCTCCAGATTAGCCCGCTAGATCTTCAGGTGAATCGATAACTGTACGAAGTTTTCCCTTAAGGTTCATAATCGCTTGAGTATGAAGTTGAGAAACGCGACTTTCAGTTACATCAAGTACTGAGCCAATTTCTTTTAGATTAAGATCTTCAAAATAATATAGTGAAAGAACCAATCTTTGTTTTTCAGGTAATCCCTTAATGCCTTCTTTAATTTTATCACGAAGGTTCTTATGTGAAACCATTGTGAATGGATTTGATGTACGGCTATCTTCCATCAAACCGGCCATAAGCTTTTTATCGCCACGGTTAAATGTTGCACTATCATCAATATTTAAAAGAGAAACAGACTTACTTTTGTTAAGTAAATCGTGGAACTCTTCTTGTGAACAGTTTAGCTCTGCACACATTTCTTCATCAGTTGCTGGACGACCAAGCTCTGACTCAAGTTTTGTATAAGCTTTTTCTACAGTTTTTGCTTTTTCACGAACAGAACGTGGAACCCAGTCTTGCGCGCGAAGTTCGTCAAGAATTGCACCGCGAATTCTGAATTCCGCATATGTTTTAAATTTATTATCACGAGTTGGATCAAACTTATCGATAGCGTCCATTAGCCCAATAACGCCACATGAAATGAGATCATCAAGCTCAATATTTGAAGGCAATCTTGAAGCTATCTTTTGTGCAATAAATTTAATGAGAGGAGCATACTCTACAATAATTTGATCTTTCGTCTTCGCATCAATATGCGTTTTATAGTCTTTAAGATTTTTCAATTTTTGAGAAAGAGACGACATTAGCACTCCTTAGCAGATAGCGGGTTGAACATCCTGTTCCCGCACCCTCATTGAGTTGTATGGGCGGGTAGGGCCATGCGCGCTTACGTCGGCCCCTACTGTCTCTTCGGTGAAGCGATTTAAGACCTTAGCGAAGTCTCTCTCGAGGGCAGAATTTGCCCCTCCAAGAAGTTCCTGGTCGAAACGATCGACTGCACCACGTTCAAGAGCAACAAATCCCAAGACTCTTAGACGTGCTGTTAAAAAGTTCTCCACTGTCTCACCAAGCGTTTTGACCATACGCTGGTATTGAGCCAGACTTGATACTTTATTAACCAATAAATGATTCTCATTAACTCCATAACGAGTATTAAGAATCTTCATTAAAGAATAACTATCTGTAATAGATGAGCGATCTGGTGTGACAACAACAATACGTTGATCACTATAAGCATTTAGAGTTAAAGATGTTTTAGACAAGCCCGCAGGACAATCAAGTAAAATGAAGTCGTAATCTTTCTCGTGCGCACTCATGACATCAATGAGGAGACGATCAAACTCTAACTCTTTTTCAAAGAGTTCCATATTGCCGTTACAGGCAGAAAGCAGATGAAAGTTTCCATCAATTGTTAGACATTCTTCAAAAGTTTTTTTCGCTGTAACCAGATCCATAAAGTGATCGTTAAGAGGTAAACCAAGTTTAACTGCAGTATTTGATAGGTTTGTATCGCAATCAATAAGCAAAACTTTGTAGTCTTGCTTAGCCAGCATACGTGCCATCTTAAGTGCAATTGAGGTTTTACCTACGCCACCTTTTCCACCTGTAATTGATACAGTGTGTGCCTTACGGCTTAGAGATCTCGCGTCACGATGAAATTTGTTCTGAGAAATGAGCCATTCGCTCGCTTGCTTCATAGACGTCCTGTCCCTTTTTATGAATTACCATCCTAGCAATTCAAACTTAACTAATATTCTACCTGATATTATGCTTCAGATTCTAGCTGGAACATCCCTGCCAGGATGCGCTCCGCCGTAGCTGATTCAATATCATCTGGAACAACTTCACCTGTGCCATAAAACTTAAGTGGCATTGATTTATAGTCTCTTGCAACATTATAAATCGCGCCGAAGTTTAGGCATAAATCAAGGTGACTTACGACTGCTCCATTAGCAATTCCCTGGTAGCGGGAAGCTATCTTTCTATTATAAATTTCTGCGTGGATTGCCGATAGAGAGACAAGGACTTCCACCTTGTCAAAAGAGCGACGAAGCCCATCAACAAATCGTTTAACTTCTTGTACTTCTTCTGAAGTATTTCTAAAGTCGATAAAGACATTTTTATTGTCTTCTAAAGCTTTTCTTGTTTGTGAAATTATTTCTGGAATTCCTTTTGCATTTTGAACTGAAATTCCAAGAACTCTTTCTGTAAAAGGTTGATCTTCTGTTTCACTACAACGAACTAAAACAGAGCCTTCTTTTAAGGCTGAAATTTTACGAGCCATTGAAGATTGACCACACGAACTTTCAGAGATCAAAACTGTAACAACTGGCTTTTCAGAACCTTCAGCTGTGGAAAATAATGGCATTCCAGTTTTAATATCATCAACCATGAGGCGTAGAGCATATTCTAAAACTGTATCTGGATCTTGAGTTTCATCTTTTGAAAGCTCAAACATTGCACCACGAATAATATCTTGAATAGCTGTATCACTTACATCAAGACTTCTTAGAATTGTTCTAAGTTGGTAAATACCTTCTGGCTCTTTTCTTTCAATTCTTTCAACACTGCGAGATAGTTCCCAAAGACGCTTTTCAAGTTCATCGACTTTACCCTCATCATAGGCTTGTGAAGGTACTTGATCCTGAACTGTAGGTT
Source organism: uncultured Bdellovibrionales bacterium (assembly GCA_963976925.1). Lineage (GTDB taxonomy): Bacteria > Bdellovibrionota > Bacteriovoracia > Bacteriovoracales > Bacteriovoracaceae > UBA4207. The sequence goes on along the minus strand of CAXBMT010000008.1, from coordinate 22,502 downwards.
GTGGGCGCTCAATTCTTGTTTCGTTATACGTAGGCTCTTGCTTTGTATCTGAAGCCATGGCTACTTCGAACTCATCATCACTTTGATCGATAGCTGGCTTAGAAACTTCTTTTGCTTGCTCACTTGTTCCAAGACTTAAAAAGTCATCAAGTCCGCCTTTAATTTTATCAACAGTAGTCTTGACCGTTCTGTTTAGAGCAGCTTTACCATACCCACTATTACTCAGACCTTGGTGAGAGGCTTTATGAGTTTCATCATGACGATCAATCATATTAGAAATATGGCCTGCTTGATTCCCATAAAAAGATTCACGTTGAGTGTTATCTAAAACAGAGTCAACTCGGGCTTTTTTGGTATAGCTTTTCTCAGAGATTGCAGCAGTAATTTCAATCTTACTTTTTTTGAAAGCACCCTTGATACCAGCATTGCTAATCGTCTTGAGAATAATAGCATCTGGTCCTAGCTCACGCTTAATGTCTTTAAGCGCTTGCTCTAGAGTTTCTGCTTCAAATTTACGTACATGCATCTTACAACCTCACCGTTCCAAGAGATCTGATATGAGTATCAGGGCTAAGCTCGTTATGACTAATGACAACGAGATTTGGGATAAATTTTTCTGTTAAGCGTTTAAAGTGATGGCGAATGACTGGACTGCATAACACAACCATTTTCTCTCCCATCCCTGTTGCTTCTTCAATTTTTTCATTTAAAGACGCTAATATTGACTGAGTAATTTTTGGATCAAGTGAAAGCTGCTGAGTTGCTCCGTCTTGAATAATATTTCCAGCAATACTCTCTTCAATTTTACGATCAAGAGTAAAGATTGGAATATCACCTTGCTCACTTTTGATACTTTCAGTAATTGTTCTATAAAGCGATTGGCGAACATGTTCAGTTAGTGACTCTGGATCTTTTGTGACTCCACCGTACTCGGCCAAACTTTCAAGAATAGTTCTTAGATCTCTTACTGAAACACCTTCTTTTAAAAGGTTTTGAATAACTTTTAAAACAATTCCAAGTGGTAAAATATCTGGAACTAAATCGGCCACAACTTTTGGGTAATGCTCTTTGAAGTTATCAAGAACACGAACAAGTTCTTGGCGACCAAATAGTTCATGAAGATTAGTCTTAAGAAGTTCTGTTAAGTGAGTTGCGACAACAGTTGAAAGATCAACAACAGTGTACCCATTATATTGAGCATCATCTCTTTGATCTTCAGTAATCCAAACAGCAGGTAGGCCAAAGACAGGCTCAACTGTTTCAATTCCATCCATTTTTTCGATCACTGAGCCAGGGTCCATGGCCATAAAATGATCAGACATAAGTTCACCGCGCGCCACTTCAATTCCTTTGATTTTAACGCTGTAACCACCGGGCTTAAGCTCGAGGTTATCCTTAATTCTAACAGAAGGAATGATAACTCCCCAGTCTAAAGCGAACTGTTTTCTAATATGAGTAATTCTTTCAAGTAGATCACCGTTTTGCTCTGAGTCAACAAGGTTTACAAGCCCGTATCCTACTTCAAGCTCGACTAACTCAAGAGTAAGAAGATCTTCGAGATTTTCAGGTGTTGCCTTCTTCTCATCTGTTTTTGCCACAGAAGCTTTCTTAACATCATCTTCGTTCCACTGCTCCATCTTGTAGCCGCCAAAACAAAGCATGATACCCACACCAATGAACGGAACTTGTGGAAGGCCAGGAATCATAGCGAAAACAAATAAAACGGCACCAGCAACATACAGAGCTTTTGGATGCAATCTAAATTGTTTACTTACCTGATCACCAAGGTTGGTATCTTCAGTATTTCTTGTCGTAATAATACCGGCTGCAACAGAGATGATTAGTGCTGGAATTTGTGAAATAAGACCATCACCAACAGTCAGTAGAGTGAAAGTTTCAGCTGCTTGAGCAAAGTCCATATTGTTTTGAGAAACACCAATAACGATACCGGCGACAATATTCACAGCAGTAATCATGATACCTGCAATGGCATCACCGCGAACGAACTTGGAAGCACCATCCATAGACCCGTAAAAGTCAGCTTCTTCAGCTACTTCTTTACGACGCTTTTTGGCTTGCTCATCATTGATGAGACCTGCATTCAAATCAGCATCAATCGCCATTTGCTTACCAGGCATTGCATCTAAGGTGAATCTGGCTGCAACTTCAGCAACTCGACCAGCACCTTTAGTGATCACGATAAAGTTAATGATAACAAGGATGATGAACACAACGATACCAACAACGTAGTTCCCTTCAACAACGAACTCACCAAATGATCTAATGATTTCACCAGCAGCTGCTGTACCGTCACTACCACCACGAAGAAGAATATTACGAGTTGAAGCAACGTTAAGAGAAAGTCTAAAAAGTGTTGTTACAAGTAGTACTGATGGAAAAGTGGAAAAGTCTAATGGGCGTTTCGTATACACAGAAACAAGCATCACAAGAATGGCGATGGCCAAAGAAGATGCAACCAGTAGATCCATCATAAATGGAGGCACTGGTACGATCATCACGACCATAACAAGAAGTAGACCAATTGCTACTGCAAGGTCACTATTTTCATTGAGGAATTTAAAACGCTCGAAAAATTTATTCACCGCTTATTCCTTTTAATATCTCGCTTCTTGCGAGAAGGCTTTTTTCTTTCTTTTTAATCTGAAAACAAAGGCTAATACCTCTGCCACTGCTTTATACATTTCACGAGGCACTGGATGCCCAACTTTCACTGTTTTATAAAGTGATCTGGCCAAGGGAACATTCTCAACCAATGGAATATTATGTTCTTTGGCGATTTCACGAATTTTAAAGGCTACTGTGTCAGCACCTTTACCAATGATTTCTGGTGAAATCATTGTTTCAGGGTCATAACGAAGAGCAATTGAGATATGAGTTGGGTTTGTAATAATAACGTCAGCTTTTGGAATATCAGACATCATTCTTTTTTGACTCATTTCTCTTTGAAGAGCTTTAATACGTTGCTTAACTTCAGGAGAACCATCTTGCTCTTTATTTTCACGTTTTGCTTCGTCTTTAGTCATCATCATTTTCTTTTTGTAGCTGTACTTTTGATAAGCAAAGTCAGCAATGGCGATAATGAGAAGACCAATTAATAAGAAGAAAGTTAACTGAACAATAATTTCTTTGCCGTAAGTAAATCCTGCAACGAAGTCAGTATGAAGAAAGCCATTAAAGCTAATTAGACGATCTTTCATATACATATAAATGATCGATAAAAGAAAAGTGAACTTCATAATCCCTTTCAAAGCTTCGACCACACTCTTCATTGAAAATAGTCTTTTAAAACCACTGATTGGATTGATTCTTTCTGGATCGAACTTTAAAGCTTCGGCCGCAAACAAAGGTCCAACTTGGGCAACATTCACAAAAACACCGACACAAGCACTTGCAAGCATAATTGGCATCGAGCACTTAAAAGCTGTCATTGCGCTTTTTTCAACAAACGTTTGAAATGCTTTTGGATTTCCAAATAAAATCGCTAAATCCTGGTTAAAAAGCCACTCTACATAAAGTTCAAATGATTCCCAGATATATGACAAAGAAAGAATCAGAGCAAAAGCTGTTCCGGCAAGCACAAGAACACTGTTTAGCTCTTTTGAGCTAGCAACCTCACCTTTATTACGGGATTCTTCAATCCGTCTGGCGGAGGGTTCTTCGGTCTTTTCATCCTGATCGGAATCGTCTGCCACTTTATTCCTCTAAGTTAACTAACAAACTGGAACCAATCGCCCAGTCTCTCTGTATATAATTTAAAACCTACTTGGAAAAACTCATTCGAAGTAGCTGCAAAAACTAGTAATCCCATTCCGATGTTCACAACAAAGCTGACCATGATGATATTCATTTGTGGTACTGACCTTGAAACAATCCCTAGAATGCTATTAATAAGAAGGTTCATAAAAATAAGTGGTGCTGAAAGTAAAAGAGCACCCATAAATAATGATTTAAAGAAATAGATAAAGAAATCTGGTGAAGTCGCAAGGTTTCCAATAGAAGAAGCCTGGATACTAAAGAATGTAAGCGTGATTCCTTTAAACATTGGAAGAAGTGCACCAGAACTTACAACCATAATAAGAATTGTCCATTGAATAAGCTTTTCAAATGGACCAGCTTGGCCACCACTTTGAGGATCAAAATACTGTATGGCAGAAAAACCAACTTGCTGAGTAATCATGCTACCGGCTGCAGTAAATAACAGCATAATGCTCTTAACCATGAAGCCAATAATAAGACCGGCTATCGCGTGAAATGCTGTTAACCACCAAAAAGCATCTTCGCCATAATGCTTAACGTCCGCAAGAACAGTCGATTCAACAAAAGGAAAGAATGCATAAGTAATAACCAGAGTTCCAAGCACTTTAACTATTGTTGGAACAGATAGATTATCAAATAGAGGAATTTGAAACATAACCGCAAGCCAACGAGTAAACGTTAACCAGAAAGCCACAAGAACCTGCATGTCGGTAACTGTGATATTAAGCACGGTTAGTTATCTCCTTAGTTTCCAGTTGCAACCATTGTTGGAATATTAATAATCAAATCTTTCGTAAAGCTTGTAAGTGTTTCGCTCATCCAAGGAGCGAAAATAACTAAAGCACCAACGATCACAACAATCTTTGGAATAAAAGATAGTGTTTGCTCGTTGATCTGAGTAACAGCTTGAAAAATTGAAACCATAATACCGATTAAGAGAGCTCCAATAAGCATAGGTGATGCAATATAAAGAGTTACTTTAATCGCCTGATTAGATACTTCTGTAAAAGCGTCAAAGCCCACACATCACCCCTTAGTGAAAAGATCTTAAGATAGAACCTGTAACAAGCTGCCAACCATCAACTAAAACAAAAAGTAAGAGCTTAAACGGTAAAGACACAACCACGGGAGGTAACATCATCATACCCATGGCCATCAATACTGAGGCGACAACCATGTCTAAAATTAAAAATGGAATATATAGCAAGAAGCCAATTTGAAAGGCTGTCTTTAGCTCGCTGATAATAAAGGCTGGAATAAGATAATGGATTGGAACATCATCAACAGTTTGAGCTGCAGCTTCCCCAGTTACATCATAAAATAATTGGATATCAGACTTTCTTGTCTGCTTACTCATAAAAGCACGAAGACCAATTTCAATACGGTCAACAGCTTGAGCTGTATTGATTTGTCTTTCCATATAAGGATGAACTGCTTGTTCCCAAATCAACTTCCCTGTCGGTTGCATAACAAAGACAGAAAGAAATAAGGCAAATCCAATTAAGAGCTGGTTAGGTGGAAGATTTTGAGTCCCAATAGCTTGTCTCATAAAAGACAAGACAACGATAATTCTTGTAAAGCATGTACAAAGAATAAGAACTGCTGGGGCTAGAGTAAGGACTGTAAATAAGCCTAAAACTTCTAAGGTATCGACAAGGTCAGCGCCTTGGCCGAAGTTAACTGCAATACCAGGTAAACTTGCTGCATTTTGTGCATTCGCACTGAAAGCATAAAAGCTACCAATAGCTACTGCTAGAAGTTTTGTAATTGTGCTTAAGCATCCTGCTTTATAAGTCACAAGGGTGTCCTTTACTAGACCAATTCTTACTGAAGTGGTTTTAAGTTTTTAACTTTACTTTTAATTTGATCAGAAAATCTGACCTTATCTTTTACTTTCTCAGTTACTTTTGAATCTAAAAAACTATCAAGTCCAATGTCACTTACTTGAGCTGCTTCACGATTAGCTTTTGCTGTGTCTTTTAGACGAAATTCTCTTTCAGGAGAATTCTTAAGTTGTGTATCAAAGTTATCACCAGCGATTTTTCTTTCGCCTTCTTTTAAAAATCCAGCTGGATTTTTAAGTTCAGAAATTAGCTGAAGTCCAGATTCTGAAGAGCCAACTAAGAACACTTGATCATTCGCTTTGATAGTTAGGACACTTCTCTTTGGACCAATAAAAGTTGTTGAAAGAACTTCGACAGGTTTTGTAGAGTTTAAAAATCCAAGCTTACCTTTCTTCAAAACACCCTTCTTCATTAGGTTTGCTGCGGCGTAAAACACCAAGAGCACTAATCCTAAGAAAGCAACAAACTTGCCAAGGTAGTTAGCAATAGAAAACGGGGCGTTGACGTCTTTATCTGTCGCAGCAAGGGTCACATTGACCTCGTCTTGCTCAGATTTTGTCGCCGTTGGCACCATCTTGTTGGCACCAGTATTCTTAATCCCTTCAGGCTTTTTATTAGCTTGTTCAGCAATTTGCTTAAGCTCTTTATCAGACAGAAGCTTTTCTAAATATTTTGTATCGTAATTTTGTGCTGATTCTTTCTTTGCCTTAGGTGCCGCAATCGGAGCTGATGCAGTTTTTCTAGATTGCTCGACTGGGAAAGTTAATTCGACAGTATTCTCACCAACAACAAGGCTTACTTGCTTTTCACGACCTTGTAGTGAGTAAGGAAGCATAGTTCTTACTCTAACTAGATCTTTATTAAACTGATAAGCCATCAAGGTTGCATCAGCACTTCCAACTGAAATATTTTTTTCAATTTTTGGCCAAACAAATGTGCCTGGAACTGAAACTTGAACCATATTGTTTTTAATTGTTAGTTCAGGAATTTCATTGATCGGTGCTGCCAACTTAATGATGACACTACCGCGTCCACTATTAGATTGAGGTGTGTACTTAACATCCTCAATTTTAGTCATACCCGTATTGGCCAAAACCAATAAAGGTAATGAAGCGATCAGGGTTAGTGTTAAGCGTAGTGCTTTCATCTCTTATCCTTTCCCAAGTACTTTGGGACTTATTTCAAAGTTTCAATACGTTCAATTGGACTAATGATATCTGTTAAGCGAATACCGAACTTCTCATTCACCACAACAACTTCACCTTTAGCCACTAACTTTCCATTCACTAAAATTTCAAGTGGCTCACCAGCAAGCTTATCCAGTTCTAAAACAGAACCTTGTCCTAGCTGAAGAAGATCTTTAATAATGATCGACGTTCTTCCTAGCTCAACAGTCACTTTCAAAGGAATATCTAAAATAAAATCCAAGTTTTGGACTTTAAGCTTATTAAGAGCATCATCGCCGGCACGAATTTCGTCAGCAATCTCTTGAACCTGTACACGCTCTAGATCATCGATGGCGCGTAGTCCTGGTTTCTTTCCTTCATTTGAATTTTCACCCACTTCGTTCTCCATATGATCCCCTTATCAATCTCTTCCGACGAGTTTAGTTACTTGCACAGCACGGTTTCCTTTGTGGACACCGATTAAACATTTCATTTTTTCTACGCCTTCTACAGCTAGTGTTACTTCACCTGAGGCTTCTTGATTAAGTGGAATGATGTCACCCATTTCAAGAGTCACTAGATCTCCGACTGTCATTTCAGCTTCACCAAGTTTAACAACAAGTGTCGCTTGAGCATCTTTGATATGCTCATTCATGGCCTTAGTCCAAATGCTATCGGCCATGTCGTTATCAGTTTGAAAGCTACTTGAAAGCTTTTGCTTAATTGGCTCAATCGTTGAGTACGGAACAACGATCATGATCGTGCCTGAAGCACTTTCAAATTCTACTTCTAAAGTTGTAGCAATAATCACGTCTGATGGAGGTACAACACCTACGAACTGAGGGTTAATTTCAGTACGAAGATATTGAGCATCAATTCTATGAACTGGTGCCCATGATTCCTCAAGATCAGAAATTGCCATATCCATAACTTTTTTCATGAACGACAATTCAATCTGAGTAAATTCTTTTCCTTCAATTTTGGTGAATGGACGATCTGTTCCACCAAAGTAAGAATCGATGATGGCATAAGCAAGCTTACTTTCAAAAACTAGAAGAGCTGGTCCTCTAAGTTCATTAAAGCGCATGATACACATACAACTTGGAATCGGCAGAGTATTAACGAATTCACCAAACTTTAGAAGGTCGGTAGAAATCATTGAAATAGTTGAAATCTTTCTTAATGAATTTGAAAGTGAAACTCTGAAGCTTCTAATAAATCTTTCATAGATGATTTCAAGGATCGGCATTCGACCACGAATAACGCGGTCTTGGTTGGTAAGATCATAGGTCTGAATATTATCATCTTCTTCTTCAGCGCCAAATCCACCAGCTCCGCCACCTTCATCTAGAAGATCATCAGCATCGCCATCATTAACAGCATTTAATAGAGCGTCGACTTCGTCTTGACTTAGTACCTGGGCCATACTCATCCCCTCCTGGGATCTCAAGCCACCCTGTCTCTTCCTGAGAACAGAGCTTAATTAATTTGGAAGTTGACGTAAAAAACATCAACTACGCGACCATCAACCAAAAAAGCATTGATCGCGCTTCTAATCTCTTCTTTTAAAAAAGCCTTCCCTTCAAGTTGTAATAAATCTTCAGGGCGCTTTGAATTCAAAGTACTGATAATCGTGTCACGAATCTGAGGCTTTCTTGCCTGAAATTCTTTTTCACTACTATCCTTACTAAATTTTAAAACTGTATTTAAACGAACAAATCTTCTAGGGCCATCACCTTGTGCAAGGTTGGCAGTAAAGCCTTCGAGTGGAAATAATATTCCATCTTCCTCGATAGCTTGTCCCTCTAATGGTTGTCCGTCTTCTCCCATCGCTTTCTTCATTTCTGCTGAAACAATATCTTGCACACTAGGAGTACTATTAACTTTTTGATGAGTTTCCCATTGGAAATACCCAACAGCTAAAACCAACACAGTATTAAGTAATACTAAGACTGTTAATAAAGGATTTTTTGATGATTGACCCGAGGGCTTTCCTGCGAGTTCTTCGGCTTCTGCCATATTATTCCACCATCCATGGTTGGTTAAAGACGTGTAGAGATTTTTTTTCCGCCCCTACGTCAAAAATTATACATTCCATATGCAGCGCCTTCAAGAGGGTGGTAATAATTGTGGCAATTCTTTCCTAAATATTTTGCAAAATCGGCATCTTCTGCCACCTGACAAATGCTTACCGTCAAAAAGTGGACAGTTTGACACCAATATCGACTAAAAAAATCAACTATAATCTCATTTTTTGACCAAAAAAAACCCTGACCTAAGTCAGGGCTTCACCCATCATCCTTGATGGTTAAGAATTACATTAATTCTTTCCAAGCCTTCCCTGGGCGGAACTTTGGTAAAGTTTTCGCTTTGATTTTAATCTTCTCACCAGTAGAAGGATTTACGCCCATACGAGCTGCGCGCTTGGCTTTTGTGAAAGTACCAAAACCAACTAAAGAAACATCCTCACCTTTTTTAACAGTCTTCTTGATTGTTTCTAAAAGAGTTGCAACAAAATTGTCTGCATCTTTTTTAGTAAGGTGTGAAAGGTTTTTGTCGCTAAGTACGTTCTCGATAAGATCTTTACGGTTCATGTGTCTCTCCATGAAAAATGTGTGAATGGTTAAGTAGAATGGTTGCGCATTTTTTGCGGCCTGACAAGGCCTTATTAAAAAAAAAGCCCTTCAATTGAAGGGCTTTGTGAAATTTATTTTGGGCCTTGCGTCTTAGATATCTAGTTTGCCACGCTTTTTAAGTTCAGAAATGATTCTTTCGAATTCATCTACTGGGTAAGCACCTTTAACTGGAACGCCATTGATGACGAAACCTGGTGTTCCCTGAATGCCAAATTTTGCTGCTTCAGCTTGGTCTTCTTCAATACGTTTTTGAACAGCCTCAGTCTTAATATCTTTAGCAAGTTTGTTCATATCGGCGCCGACATCTTTAGCCATTTGCTGAAGAAATTTTTCGCCCTTTCTTAGAGACTGCTGATTATCAAAAATCTTGTCATGAAATGCAAAAGCAAGCTTATCACTTTGAAGTTTCAATGCTTCGAAGTATTGAGCCGCTGGCAGAGCTTGAGCGTGGAAAGAGAGTGGTAAATGCTTATAGACAAACTTGATCTTGCCTTTATAGCGCTCTAGCAGCTGATTAACTGTATCATAGCCTTTTTTACAATAAGGACATTCAAAGTCACTGTACTCAACCAAAACAATTGGAGCATTATCGTCGCCAACACTTGCCATTGATTTATTGATTACTGGTTCAAGTGGATTTTCAAAGAATTCTTCAAATTGTTTTTGCTCTTCTTCAGCACGACGCTTTGCCATTGTTGATTGAGCATCTTTAATTGCTTTTTGAAGACTTGTTACAAACTTATCTGGATTTTTCTCAATCGCTTCAGTTAGTACTTCTGGATTTTCAGCTAAGACTTTAGCCATCTTATCCTTAAGTTGTCCTTCAGACATACAGCCAGTCAAAAGAACTGAAGCAGTGAGTAGTGATAAAATTTTCAAACGCATGAGAGAAATCCTTTGTTTCTTAGGCTTAATATATTTTGTCCATCATAACCTTTATCGGTTGATTCTATGTGTATTTTTTCTGTAACCACGTCAAATATCTGTTAATTTTTCGACATTCAGGCCTTAAATAGTAATATCCGATCAAATGTATCCGAGCGTCATGGTTGCCTTTAAGGAATCCTCTGAAGGTTGCGAAGATGCCAAAAGCTGGTGCTGCGACTTTATTATAAAGATGAATACAAAAGAAAATATGCAAAAAGAAGTGGGCCACTAAGATTCCAACCATAATATCAAAGAGGGTATTTTCCTGACGCTCTAAAAAATATGTAATCGATGGAGTCATTTCAATCGTCTTTTCAGCTAAAGAAAAAATCTGGCTATGGATATCCACAGTTGTCACAAAAACTGCTGTACCCGTAGCAATAGATGTAATGATGACAAATAAAGAGAATTGAATAAAGAATGACTTTTCAAAAACCGGTTGATGAATCTTGGAGTATTTATTTGGGATTTCAACATTTTCTAATTTTTCTCTTTTGGTCATGTTTTGGATCATGACAAAGAAATAATCTGAAAAACGAGTTAGAAGACGAAGTTCTGAAAAGAACTCTGGGTCATAGCTTGAAGTTCTGCCTTCAACCATATCTTCGCAGTAATTCCCAATTGTCCTAAAGGGTCTAAGAACCATATTAGAGATATAAAGACCTAAAAATAGTGTTCCAGCAATAAATGCGATTAAAAATGGGGTTCTACCAATAATAGTAGATAGGATGTAATCGTAATAAGTCTCTTGAAAGTTACTCAAGTTAGTAATGTTGTAGGCTTCAAAGAAAAATAGGTCCATCTTAAGGAAGGTCCAAAAGAAGCCAAGAGCAATCATTAGGGTGATACAAGGAAGCATCATAAGCTTAAGGGCAATACCTAAGCGAAATTTGACCTGATCATCTTTGAAAGCAGAAACAAAGAGTGACTTTACTTTGTTCACCTGCTGGGATGGATTGTTTAAAGAAGAAACAGTTTTATTGTCTTGGTCCTGTGATGGTGCTCCAGGCATGGAGTCTCCTCTATAATAATTTGTTTATCTATTGATTATAGCCTAAGAATATCAATCGCTTAGAATGGGTCAAGATATGCCGCTTTATTTTCTCTGAGTGTCTATTTCTTAGACACATGCCCAAACTCTCAACCCAAATGCCTTGTTATTGCCTTCCTAGCTAACTTTAAGTGTCTGATATTACTCATGCGAGGCTCTCTAGCCAGCAATACAATGCTTGGCATCATTTCTGCATAAGTATAGGCAAAACCTTTTTAGGACTTAATTTCATCGAGGAGGAGAGAAGATGAAAACGAAACAGGCATTTCATTTAATATCGCTATTAGCAGTAGGCTTAAGTTTAGCTAGCTGTGGTAGTGACAACAAAGCTGGCAGTAACGTTGTTGGCACATCAGGCTTTAGCAATATTGGTAACCCGCAGGCTGCAAACCAGGTTAACAATCTTAGAAGCCAATACCCATGTCGCTATGGTGCACCTTCTACAACTAATCTAACGATTAATAATGGACAAGTTGCTCAAGGCGGAGGATTTCAAGGATCTGGTGCTTACTATGTAGGTCTTCAGAATTCTGGTGAATATCCAGATATCATTGTTATTGAGAGAGTTAATCAACAGATTTACAATCTCCAAGTTTCTATTTGTCCACTCAATAACGGACAACAGATGTCTATCGGCCAAGTTACTTATGTAGGAGTTGTTCCTACTGTTAACGGGGCTGCTGGTAATCTAGACTTTATTTCAGCTCCATTTGGTACGCAAGAACGCTCAACGTTCGCCGCTGCCGGAACTTACTAAGACATACACTTTATCCCGTACTCAAATAAAAGAGTGCGGGATGAATTTATAAAGTTTTCCCTCCTCCAAGAGGAAAGGGATTGGTATGTCTAAAAAGCAAACCTTCCCTTTCCTTTTTGAAAGAGAAAACTAAATCGAGTTAGAACAGAGAGACTGAAGGCTTAAAGCGAGTCTTGATAAACTCTCGAACACCGTCTGCCACGGCCTTGGCATATTCATCTTGAAATTTCTTTGTCGACATCTTTTTTAATTCACGGTCATTCGACATAAACCCAGCTTCTAATAAAACTGCCGGACGCTTTGAAAGTGCTAAGACGTAGAAAAGACCAGGTCTTATTCCCCTATCAGTTAACTTAAATTTTGATGGCAGAACTTTTGCTAATTTACCATGAATAGACCCTGCTAATGCTTTAGAACTTGTTACCGTTCTAGAAACAACTAAGTCAGTTAAGATTTGTCTGATGATGATTTCTTCACCTTCACCACCCGACATCTTGTTTTCTACTTCTTCGACTTTTCTTACAGCAGCATCATCGTGATTATCTAAGTAATATGTCTCAAAGCCGTGAGCACCAGCTTTTCTACTTGAGTTGACATGAATTGAGATGAATAAATCAGCTTTAATTGTTTCCGCAACCTCTGCTCTTTTTTCAAGAGTCAGTGTCTTGTCATAGCTTCTTGTAAGGTAGGCATGGCAATGTGGGGCAAGTAGATCTTTAACTTTCTTAGCAATCGCAAGTGTTAAGTCTTTTTCTTTAACTAATTGGCTTTTCTTGCCAGAAGAATAGCTCCCCTTGGCACCATGATCGTCGCCGCCATGGCCTGGATCAATAAGAACAGTGACTCCCCAAAGAGGAAGCGACATGGATAAATTAATAAACAAGACTAGTTTCTTCATCATCTATTGATAAACCTTAACCAGTTTCATCTGTGGAATAATACGAAAGAATTTGTTTGTGATTGAATCCTCTGGTTGCCATTTCTAGAGCTCCCATCTGGCATAAACCAACTCCATGGCCATGACCATTTCCTTCAAGCACAAGATCTCCAGTCGTAGCGTATCTTGTGTGAAAATTATTTGAGCGCAGTTCAACTCGTCCAAAGTACCTTCTAAAAACAGATTTCTCCATCAATGCACTTACATTGCCATAACTAACTCTGATTCTATTAGCCCCCCAACGATCATCAGCGACTTTAATTAATTCGCCTTTCATAACTTCGCGCTTAGGGTGAAAGTAACCCTTTTTAGTGGCCCAAAGAACAAACTTCTCTAGCCTTTCAGTTGAAATTTCAGTACTCCAACCAGGTCTTCCATGATCTTTACAAAAAGGACAATCAACGGACTTATAACCTTTGACTGAATTTTGCCAAACTTGTTCAGGAAGTCTTGTTTTTCCACCACACTTAGCGTGAAAGAAAACTGGTGCTAAATCCCCAGTTGTATTAACGAGAACTTCTCCAGCTGTAGAAACAGCGGCCAATCTAGTATTGGGTGTTTCATCCGAGAACTTTCCACTGACTTGATGTTTTTCGGAACTTTCAAGATCAAAAGGAACTTCAGAGCCAAAGACTTTTGAAACTTCTTTTGAATAAATCTTATGAAGAGCATAAGTTCTAGCAGCCACGGCTTGAGCCTTTAGGGCTTCCACCGGCCACTTAGAATTCATCTCTTTTGCTAAAAGAGTTGATAAGTAACTTTCCATATCGATTTCGTTAATCACGTCACAGCGGCGATGATCTGTAGATGTAGAGATATGAATTTTTCCCAGGTACTTTCCAAACTCACCGTCTTTATCAACTGATAACAAACCTGTAGGTGATCCAAGTGAAGCAAGTAATAAGGGCGATGACTCAGCTTTTCTAGATACTCTCTCGCATTCAAATTTAATTGTTTTTTTTCCGGCGTAACTTTTAGAATTTTTTGTAATATGCAGTGTTCTCGCTAAATCTGTCCCACTGACTTGAATAGCTTTTAGAGCTCTAGCGACTCTTACTCTAAGTTTAGGAGTGCCCGTATTAAGTTTAATTTTTTCTGCAATTTCGGTGAAACTAATGGCGGAGTGAACGCTGAATGAACAGCACGCCATAAGCATTAAAAACGTTAAATGTTTTCTACTCCACACCATGAACTACCCCGTGGGGTTCCGGTGGTCTCACATAGTGAGATCCATGAGCTGTGTCGTTCCCGTCATGGGAACCCGGTTGCCTCAATCATGAGACAACTTCATTCTACACAAAGCAATATGATGACTCAAGAGATTGAAATTTAAAGTGAGGACATAATTTTTTGAAGATCAGTCCAAGCAGCCCTTTTCATATTAGGATTGATCAAAAGAAAGTCAGGATGAAATAGCGGCATCAACTTAACTTCGTGTTGATCAGCTTCTGAATGAATTTTAATAGGAAAAAATTGACCATGAACTTTAGTCAACTTTTCCTTGCGTCCCAAGAGGGTATTTGTAGCAACGGCTCCTAAGCTTATAAGAAATTTCGGCTTAGACTTTAAAAGTGAAATCATTAATTGATCAAACTCAGTACCTGACTCAGGAAGTTTAGTTTGATGGAAGATCTTAACTACTTTCTCAGGGGAAATTTTCATAGCGAAAATCATCTTATCAAGAAGCTCTGAGGCTCTCATATCTTCATCTTGGTTAGTTCCTCCAAGTTTTGAAGACTCACCAAAGAAAACAACTTCAACGACTTCAGAGGTCCAATCCAGTAGCTCTTGTGACGATTGAATCGTAATCTTAAGCTAGCTCCCTCTTTAACCGCTACCTCTCCACCAGGAATGGCAATTTTTCCGCCAGGAGTTTGCTCAAGTTTTTCATTAGCAAACTTTTTCAAAGACTCAATTGTTTGAGCCTTTTCACTATTGTCTGTAGGAATAACTTGGGTCGCGACTTTAGACTTTAGGGCTGATTTTGATGAAAGACCTAAAACACCTTCTGTGTACCACTCAGTTCCATGAAAAAGCTTGGCCGCTAGGACGCCAGCCCCTTTTGGGCTTAAAGCTCTTAAATGCTGATAATACTCGCTATGCTGCAAAGGTTGCCCCTTATCCTAGGTTTCTTCAAACTTAATAAAGCTCAAGCGATTTGTCCCGAAAAAGTATTATAAGCAAAGTATCTCTACCTAGTCGTAGGGACTTAGCCACTAAAAGGGAGAACCTGCATGTCCTTTGACGCTGATTTTAAATTTGAAAGTTTTGAAGAATACTTTGGTGACGCTGAGCAAGTTAGAAAGATGATAAGCTCATGCAAGATCTGCGGCTCTTCTTTAGTCCACTCACATATCTCTGACTATGGTCATCTACTCGTCCAAGAAAGCGCACGCTGTGCTGATTGCGGCTGTGACAATGGCAAGAAGGTTCACTCTATAAACTGAACTTAATCTGAAATTGAATCAAAATAAGCGCGAATTTTTCGCGCTATTTTTTTATCTACACCTAGCTCAAGCGCCACGCGATCTTCAGACAATTCTGACAACTCATCTTTAGAAATCTTGATATTCGTAAGTATAGTTTTCTTAGTTTTCGGTCCAATACCTGAAATTTCATCAATCCACGAACTAAAGGTTCTTTTACTTTCTTGTTTATGGTGAAGTCGCCTAGAAAATCTGTGGGCCTCGTCACGCATTTGAACTAAAATTCTAAACAAAGATAAGTTCTTATGAAGCAGGTATGGATTTGTACGATTAGGAATAATCAGTCTTTCTTCTGTGCCTTTAGCACTTTTGGCTTTTGCAATCCCAACCACAGGAACTTCGATTTCATGTTCAGCTAAAGCTGCGCGCCAGATATTAACTTGCCCCATTCCACCATCAATCACAAAAACATCGGGAAGATCACCATCTTTAATTCTTCTTTCAACAACTTCCCCCATCATAGCAAAATCGTTATTACCCTCAGGCAATTCTTTAAGGTGATAGTGACGATAATTTTTCTTATCGGCCTTTCCATCATGAAAAGTTATTCTAGCAGCGGTTGGAGAACTGCCTTGAAAAATAGCAATATCGTAACACTCAAGAGTAACAGGTCTTTCTTTTAGGTTTAAAAGTTCTTTCAATTTATTCAGTCCAACAAAAACGCTTTCTTGATTATTAATTCGAACTCGCTGATGTTCCACTGATTGATCATAAGCTAGCTGCCACATAGAAGAGAATTTTCTATTGGGGTGATCAACGGTGATTTTTTTATCTTGTAATGAAAAGGCTTGAGATAAAAGATCACGTCCTTCTTCATCAAACGGTGCCACTACAAGCGAAGGTAGAGTGTCATTCGATTCACTATAATAATGAAAAAGAAACTGAATTGTCTCAGAAGCAATATCATCACTCATATCAACAACAGGAAAGTTGAAGTTTTTATGTCCTAGAAGTAAACCATTTCTAATCATATAAATTGCAATATCGACTTCGACATCACCTTGGTGATAAGCGACGACATCGACATCTTTATCCTTACCCTGAAGTTCAGCATTTTTTTGCTGATCCGTTTCACTGAAGGTCTTTAAAATTTCATGATGGTCACGAAGGATTGCCGCTAGTTCAAACTTTTCATCTTCAGCTGCCTTAAGCATTTTGTTGTGAATACTGGCTAAAGACTTTTTAGGATTCCCAGATAAAAAAGAAAGAGCAAGCTTAAGATCTTTCTTGTAATCACCATCACTTATTTTACCAACACAGGGGGCACTACATTGATGAATTTGATAAAGAAGACACGGCTCTTTTCTGGAATTGAATTCTCGAAGAGAGCAATCTCTAAGCGTAAAAGATTTATTTAAAAGCCTTAACACTTCTCCAATATTTGTTCCCGTAGGAAACGGGCCATAAACCTCAAGGCCAGATCGACGCTTAAACTTTCTAGCGTAAACAAGCCTTGGAAAAGGCTCTTTGGTATCAACGATGATGTATGGATAGGACTTATCGTCTTTAAGTCTAATATTGTACTTAGGTGAATGTTTTTTAATGAGGTTATTTTCAAGTACTAATGCTTCGGCTTCATTACCAGTTACAATAAACTCAAGATCATGAATTTTTGAGACGAGAATTTCAGTTTTAGGGCTTTTGACAGATGCGTTAAAATAAGAAGTCACTCTAGGTCTTAATTGCTTAGCCTTGCCAACATATAGAATATCACCTGACTGATTTTTCATCAGGTAACAACCTGCAGAAGTTGGCAAACTTTTAGCCTTCTCTAGCATTCTACTCTGTATCTGCGAGTGCTTTTCCTTTACTTTGTCCACTAATCCTCGTATTGTGTGCAGCGTTCGTCGATTTTACCATACAACCAAAAAGGCCCCCATTATGAGTTCTTTAGGCGTCGGCAAAGAGGTTCTTTCCTTCTGTGGAAAGTGTAAACTGACTCTTGCCCATATTATTATCACTATGAAAGCTGGTGATACAATTAACAAAGTTCAATGTAAGACTTGTAATGCAACACATGTCTACAAAGATCCTTCAAAAGTTAAAGCTAAGAAAGTATCTACACGTACTAGAACTGTTAGCAAGAAAGCAACATCTCAGGAATCAATCTCTGACCTTTGGTTGACTGCTGTTGGTAATGCCAAAACAAAATCAAAAGACTACTCACCAAAAGCTACTTTTTTAAAAGGTGATATTGTTGATCATCCAAAATTTGGACCTGGTGTAATTGACAAGATTATTGATAGCAATAAGATTGAAGTTATTTTCCGTCACTCGATCAAAACTCTCGTTCATAATATGTAAAAAAAAGGCGTGCTATCAAAGCACGCCTCTTCATTTTTTTAATATCAAGTTTTAATTAAATCTAAATCCGCCACCGGCACCGCCGCCGAAGCTTCCACCAATTCCAAACTGAATCCCTAAGTTCCCAGCTGCATAAGGTGCACCACCCATATAGTAACCTTGTCCGCCACCGCCATACATATTGCCGTTAGCATATAGAGCTTGTTGGGCTCCATAAGCGTTTTGCTGTAATGACTGCCAAGTAGCTTGTTGCGCTTGTGTTACTGCTTGCCCACGAGAGTTCAGCGCGTAAGCCGTTTGTTGAATTTGTTGTTGCTGTTGCATATAAGCTTGCTGCTGTTGCCAATAAGCACCCGCACCTGCTCCACCATATGCTCCACCAGTATTTCCGTAGTAGCCACCGCCGCCGTAAGGGCCTAAGCCACCACCAACACCGACTCCGATACCACCGTTGATACCGCCGCCGCCGCCATAGTATGGACCATAAAGTCCGCCGCCACCTGCACCAGGGCAAGGAGCTTGAATACACATTGCTCCGCCACCGCCATAGATTCCACCAGGCTGACCGTAAATACCGCCACCGATTCCTGGGCCACCATAGATGCCACCGCCGACACCGCCGCCAGGGAATCCACCACCAGCGCCACCGCCGATATAAATTCCACCACCGATTCCACCGCCAGGGAATCCACCGCCGTAGATGCCACCGCCAGGGAAGCCTCCACCACCATAAATTCCACCGCCGACTCCACCACCAGGGAAACCGCCGCCGTACATGCCACCACCAGGGAAACCGCCGCCTATGTTACCGCCGATATAAATACCGCCGCCAAGTCCGCCGCCACCCATTCCAGGAAAGCCACCGCCGTATCCTCCACCATAACCGCCGCCACCGTAGCCGCCACCGCCATAATAAGGACCAACCATGCCGCTCATAAATCCAGGAGAATAACCTGCTGAGCCCCATGCATTTCCAAAGCCGCCATAGCCGTTACCATATTGACCACCCATGCCTGCATACTGGCCAAAACCTTGACCGTTACATTGAGCATTTAAGCCTTCAAATTGAGTCGGAGTAATTGGATTAGCTCCACGCTCGATCATATATTGTTGATAGCCACTGATACGACCACTACATGCTTCTTGTCCGGCTGTATAAGCACCGGCCCAATGAGCGTTTGTATCAGAGTAGGCATTGGCCCAAGCCTTTTGACCTTTATATCCGAGATAGGAAGAACCCAAAAAGGCAAGAGGACCAGCTACAACTCCAAGGGCTTCAACCCAAGGATTAGTTTTTTCTGTTTCTGAAAAAAAGCAATCAACGCAATCATATCCGTTTGCATGTGCAATTTCCGCCCGAAGACAATATCTGTACTCATCCGGAAAGCGATTTTGATTAATATTACTACAATCTTCAAAACGATCTTGCGCTTGTGCAATTTCGATTTGTACCAAACTTCCCAAAAGAAGAATGCCCGTGATGAGGTGCCTCATGCGCATAGATATTTGTTTCGCTAGGATCATAATCCATCTCCAAGTGTCTGGAAAAAGCACGTCTGCTTCCCCATTAACTATTATTCCATTCGTCCTATCGGGAATAACAGGCGGCAACTTTAACCGAAATGCACCTAAATTCAGGTATATTGGGTTAACCCTTTGAATATATAAGACATTTCTATTACCCGAGATTGCCAATCAGACAAATTTTCTTCACATTAATCGTATGGAAACGAACTTATCGATCGAAATATTCACCCAAAACCCATTTGCTTGGACTTTTGTTCTAGCTTGCTTGATAGGCTTGGCCTACGCCATGAAGGCCATTAAGAAAGAGAAAAGCATCTTTATAGAGAATTCGGTTCCAATTGAATTTGGTCCTTATATTCTAAAAGTGCCAGGCTGGTGGAGCATTACTCTCCAAAATGAAAACGAATTAAAGTTTGAGCGAACTGATACACGTTACGACTGGTTTGCAATTTTTAAAATTGAAGAGCTTCAAGAAAATTCAAAAAGTATTGTCGAAGAATTCACTGATGAAATCCATCTCAGAAAATTAATGTTTGATACAGATGCGGGAGTTATTCATCAACCAGAATCAACCAAACAAAAAGCTCTTATGAACGCAGATGTTGCACGTGTTGAAGGAACCGCGACACAAAATGGAATTGAACGCGTGTATTACGATGCAATGTTAGCTCGCGATAAAGAAACCAATAAAAGACTTTGGGCAGAAAGTAGAAGCTCGGTCCTCAACGGTTTAGTTGAAGGACCTTACTTTGAATATGTGATTCAGAATTTAGAGAAGTCTTAGTTTTTCTTAGGAGAGAAATTTCTAATTTTGCTAATTAAGAATTGATTAAGCTCATCGTCTGTTCCAAAAACATCATCGATAAGTTCGCAGTCCATTAAGAATCCAGTCATACGTTTTGCAATTTGGTGCAAGCTCTCTACTAAATAAAGCCCACCAATATTTTCACCGTTGAAAGATTTGATAATTTCTTTTCTAGCATGATTGAAGATTTCAGATTCAGTGATGTCTTCTGGAAGGAAGTCCTCACCCATTTTTTCTTCAACTTCTTCGATGGCTTGATCACGAATATCTTCATCAGTTGCAAACGCAACTCCATACTCTGTGGCCATAGCATCAATTAATGCTTCTCTTTGTGCGCTATCAAACATGATCATGCTGTTTTCTTTCAACAGGTTAATCGTGTAAGCTGCAAGCGTTTGCAAGGTTTCGAAATCGGTCCTCATGAGGATTCCTTACTTATTAAAGTCAGATTCCTTTTGAGTTTAACCACTTGCGGTTCACCTTACAAGAAACTTCTTTGATAAATCGCACAGATATAGCATTTTTTTAACTTTTCTTAACGCATAGCTTATTTTTTTCTAAGCTTTTTTAGCAGCTGCTTTTCACCGCTTAAATACAAAACGATTAAATAAGTTAAGACCATTGCTCCAGAAATAAGGGAAAAACTAAGTGCGCGTTGCAAGAATTCTGCATCGGATTTCCATAGAATTGGCATGAGATAAAGTCCCACAAAGCCCATCACTCCACCGGCCAGGAAGGTTTTCACTAATTTCATGTTTATAAAAAAGCCAAGACCGGGTTTCAACTCACGCGACATGAGGATACTTTGAAGAATTGCATTGGCCATCATGGAAATAGTGGTTCCTAAGGCCAAAACTTTAAAGCCATAGCTTGGCACTAAGGCCACACAAAAAATAATGTTTAAAGCAATTGAGATAACAGAGATGATTACTGGAACTTTAGGTCTATCTAAAGCAAAGAATACTGGGGCAAAAATTTTGTAGATGCCGTAAGCTGGCAGCCCTAAGGCGTAATACTTTAAGGCAGATGCGGTTGCCAAAGTATCATCAAAGCCAAAGAGTCCTCGCTGGAAGACTAGGCTAACCACTGGCTCGGCCAATATCCAAAGTCCAACCATGGCGGGAACGATCGTTATAAAAGATAAAAGGTAGCTGTTTCTTAAGATATCTACAGCTTCAGCTCTTCGGCCTGATTTAATTTCATCAGAAAAATGAACTAGTGTTGAGCCAGAAAGTGAGACACTCAAAATTCCCACAGGGAACTGAAATAGCCTAAAGGCATAAGACAGCCATGACACAGCACCTAGTTGAGTCCCAGTGGCCAGAATTGTCGTAACCAATAAGTTGACCTGAGTAGCAGCGACACCGATTGTAGAGACACCGACTCTAGCGACAATTTTTTTAGCAGGTCCACTCCAAAAAGTTTTTGATCCTATTGGGCCAAAGCCTTTCATAATAACTTGCGGCACTTGTAAAAATAGTTGAGCCAGACCACCAACAACGACACCAATACCTAGAGCATAAGCTGGATGATAATCACGTGCGATTAAAACGGATGGAAGAAAAACCATACAAAGTATCATCGACACATTAAATGCGGCTGGTGCAAGAGCCGGTAGAAAGAAAACTTTTATACTATTAAGCACTCCCATAAAAAGTGCTGCGACAGAAACTAGTGCTAAAAATGGCGCCATGATCTTTGTTAAGTTAACCGTAAGATTGAGTCTCTCAACATCGGCAGTGAACATGTCGTCGGTAAATAAAATAACTAAGGGTTCAGCAAAAATGATCATGGCGATGGTGATGCCAATGGTCACTAGGCTCAATAATATCAGTATTGATCCTAATAAACGCCTTGCAGCAAGATCAGATTTCAATCTTTCTTCTGTAAATATTGGAACAAATGCTGCCGAAAATGCACCTTCAGCAAAGAGATCGCGTAGAAGATTAGGAAGGCGATAAGCAACAGTAAACGCATCAGTAATCCCACTGGCTCCAAAGGTGGCTGCCATGACCTGCTCGCGCACCAAACCTAAGACTCGACTCGTCAAAGTTGCCACGGCCATTTTAGCCGAGGAGAACAAAATCTTACGGGACGAACTTTGTGACATTAGTTTCCTTTTAATGCTTACTTTTAAGTTTGCTCAATATAGTCTCTATGGTAATCGAAAAGCCTTAATTTCAAAAGTTTAGATGAGTTAGTTAGAAAAGAACAAATGTCTTTTGACCATTATGGTTTCCAGCAAAGGAGAAGTTGAACATGGAGACGACCTTAAACTTCCTGGC
>CAXBMT010000007.1:0-29424 GCA_963976925.1 uncultured Bdellovibrionales bacterium | reverse complement strand
TTCACTTTTACTTATGTTAACTTCTTCACCTGCGCTGAACAATTCATAGGTTCTATTAATAATATTCTTATTAAACTTGGGAAAAGCGGTTAAATGATCTATCTCACTAAGGACATTTTTCTCATTGCATACCAAGGCATAGCTGTGAAGCAATACAAGGTATGTATTAGCTTTAAATGTTTTTTTTAATCCATAGTTCATAAAGTTTTCATCAAATGTATTACTTTCATCAAATGCAAAGTGATAAAAGCATATCTCTCCATTCTTTAAGGACTTATCAATATTTGTTCTAATGCTCTCTAGCGCCACATTTTTTGATACAGGGTCAACAGCTTGATAGAGAAAAACTCTGGCCCTGTTTGAAAGAAGGTTAGAGTTAATCAGCTTTAACAGCTGAGATTTATAAGAAAGCTTCCCTTTGAGTAATTGAGGAGTCTTTAAAAGTGGTAACTGTTGAATGCTGCCCAACAGAGAGTTAAACTCAGCTAGGAGATCAATGGTTATCCTCACATCTTGATGCTTTTCTAAAAGTTCAAAAAGGTGAAATGCATTTGAAAATCTTGGTTTGAGATCAAAGTAAATAAAATGGACAATATTACTTGGCGCCTTAAGCTTTATTAGATCTTTTATTGAAGTGATTACAGTATTTAGGTCAGCTAAGAGTCTCTTAATATCGCTGTAAACCTCCTCTCTATAGACCCCAACTTCAACCAACCTCAATCTTATCTGATCTTCATTAAAGTTACGTGATTTACCGCCATAGGCTTTAGTTAATAAGTTAGCAGTAAGTGATGCAAGCGCTTTGCTGTTGTAAGTCATTTTAAAAAGTCCCCATAAAGTGTCCTATACAATGTATGCACTGAAGCAAAGGTGACATAAATTTCAGGGCTAAAACTAGGGATAGCATAGAAAATAATAGAAAATAATAGATGAAAGTTAATGGGTCACAGATTAATAATACATAAAGTCAGATTCAAAACACTTAAAGCTTCTTCAGTGTTCTTTTTGGGTAGGAATGCTTAAGCCTATCTCAAATCCCATGTCCTCCGCCATTTTAACTTCTGTGCACCGTTTCATTTCCATTGACTTTTAATCCCTTAAAACCCTAAGATGACCGCGGTGATTGGACCCGTCTCAAGGACCACCGAGGTGAACTCCGCCAGGTCGGGAACGAAGCAACGGTAGCTCACGGAGTTTTGTGAGGTTGGGTTCGATCGCCACTTCTTTGCCACTAGCACTGCTTTTAGATACAATTCCCCATCAATTTACGAACCCCCAAAGGCTTCATGAGTTATCAGGTTTTAGCGCGTAAATGGCGCCCAAAAAAATTTCAAGATGTGATCGGCCAAGAAGCCATTACGAGATCATTGCAAAACGCGATTAAGCGCCAAAGGCTTGGTCATGCTTATTTATTTTCTGGTACTCGCGGTATCGGTAAAACTTCCGTTGCTAGATTATTTGCTCAGGCGATTCGTTGTGAATCATTAACTCCTGATGATAACCCTTGTGGTATATGTTCTGCTTGTCAGGACATGCAGCAGTCAAACTCAATGAATGTGATAGAGATTGACGGAGCTTCAAACAACACAGTTGATGAAGTTAGAGAGCTTATTAATAACGTTCAATATCTTCCAACCAATGGCAGTCATAAAATTTATATCATTGATGAAGTTCATATGCTTTCAAAGAGTGCATTCAACGCACTCTTAAAAACGCTAGAAGAACCACCATCCCACGTGATCTTTATGCTTGCGACTACTGAGCCAAATAAGCTACTTGGAACGGTTCTTTCAAGATGTCAGCGCTTTGATTTTGTAAACGCAAGTGTAGATGATTTAACTCAACACCTTATTAAAATCTCTGAGTCTGAAGGTATCGTTTTTGATAATGAAGAACAGATTCGAGATATCGCAAGACTTGGCAACGGTTCTGTTAGAGACACTCTTTCACTGATGGATCAGGTTTTAAGCTATACCAATGACAATCAGGTTTCAGAAGAAGTTTTAGCAAAGTCATTAGGCCTTGCTAGAAGAGAGCTTCTCGATACGATCATAACGACCGTTCTTAATGGACAGGCCAATGAGTGCTTAGATGCGTGCCGACAAGCCTTTAAAGAGAACATTTCTCTAAAAGCATTAATGACATCTATTCTTGAGCATATGTTTGTTGCAATTGAGAATTTAGACAACGAAGAGTGGTTGTCTGGTAAAGAAGAACTTGAGAAAGTTGTTCAAAAAATATCAACAGCAGAAATTTTTTGGGTTTATGAATCACTGTCTCGCGAGTCAACGTGGATCTTTGATTCATTGGCAGCTGAGTCAACATTTTTGATCGTTATGAAAAAGCTAGCTTTAAGGCAGCAACTTTTAGGACTTGAGACTTCAAGCGATAACACTCAAAAAAAAAAGATAAAAGCTGAGACTCCAGTTAAAGAGTCGACTCCAAAACCAGAAGTGAAGCCAGAAGAAAAACCACAAAAAATAAAAATACCTCTTGATAACATTCAGCCTGATAAAAAAGAAACTGAAGAAAAGATAGTCGAAGAGGTTGAGGCAAAGCCAATCGTAAAAGTAACGGAGCTTGACTCGTTTTTAAAAATTCTAGAACAAGAGGCACCAACACTTTCAGCGAGTTTAGAGCATGCCTATATTGATGAGACATTGTTTTCTGATAAGCATTTAAAAATAGCCTACCCTGAAGAGGGCGGAGTATTCTTTGACGTTGTAAATCAGGAACAAATTAAAGAAAAGCTTTCAACTTTATTAGATCAGTATGTAAACAAGGGGTTTACAGTATCAATTGAGATTAACAGAGCCAACGAAGAAAAGATTACGACAAGAGCACAAGAACGAAAGGTTCAAGCTGCCATAAGTGAAGAAGAGCGCAAAAAAGAGATTATGGATGATCCAATGCTTAAACTAGCTCAGGAAATGTTTAATACAAAAGTAGATAAAATACAGATGGGAAAAAAGGGAGAATAAGATGGCCAAAAATATGAATAACCTTTTAAAACAAGCGCAGCAAATGCAACAAAAAATGGCAACTCTACAAAAAGAGCTTGAAAGTCGTGAGCTTGAAGTTTCTGCAGGTGGTGGAATGGTAAAAATTAAGATTACTGGTAAACAAGAGCTTCTAAGTATAAAAATCGATAAAGAGTGCGTCGATCCAAACGATGTCGATACCCTTGAAGAACTCGTCTTAACGGCTGTAAATCAAGCAGTAAAGCAATCACAGGATATGGTCTCTTCGGCCATGTCTAAAGTTACTGGTGGATTATCGATTCCAGGAATGTTTTAGGAAGTTAAATTGAACTACCCAGAAAAAATAATTTCAACCGTTGAACACTTTAGAAAAATTCCAGGAGTTGGTGAAAAGACTGCTTTTCGTCAGGTGTTGGGATTAGCAAAGTGGCGTACGGAAGATCTCTTAAGTTTTGGTAAGGCCATGCAAGAACTTGCTTCTCTTGAGTATTGCCATGAGTGCGGCCTGTTTAGTGAGGGAGATGTTTGCGATGTATGTAAACGTAGCGAGAGAGTGGCAACCGGAGTTATCTGTGTTGTTGAGTCACTATCAGATTGTTTGGCCGTAGAAAAAAGTGGTCAGTTTAGAGGGCTTTATCATGTACTAGGGGGAGTTCTTAATCCTCTTTCTGGTATTGGCCCTGAGGAAATTGGAATCCCAAAGTTAGTCGAGCGCGTAAAAAGACTTGATATTAAAACACTAATTCTCGCAATTAACCCTTCAATTGAGGGGGACGCAACTAGTTCGTATATCAGACAGGAAATTCCTTTAGAGGTCAGTGCAGAGAGAATCGGTTTTGGAATGCCAATGGGTGGTGCTTTAGAGTATCTAGATTCCATGACTATTACTAAAGCATTAGAAAACAGGAAAAGGATTTAAGCTATTATGGCAGATAACCTACAAGATGCTATCGCTGAAAAGGTTTTGGATATTGAATTACCCAAAAAACTAAAAGCTCATCATGTTCTGATCTCAAATAGAGATGGAGTATGTCTGTACTCAAATAATAATAGAGACATTAATACTAATATGAGCGCCTTGCTTGGTGGAGTATGGCAGGCTTCAATGGCCCTCATAGATCTTAATAATTTCAAAACAAGAAATGAGCTAAAGCTTGGTTTTGATGATGGTGAAACCGGTTTTTGTATTGTTCAAATTACAATAGCTACTCGCCCATGTTACGCTTGTTTGGTTTTCAAAAATGAAATTGCTCCCGGTGCACTACGTTCGGCCTTAAGACTTTGGTGTGATAAGATTGCAGATGCTCTTGTAGAGTGGAAGCCAGCAGC
Organism: uncultured Bdellovibrionales bacterium; assembly: GCA_963976925.1. Lineage (GTDB taxonomy): Bacteria > Bdellovibrionota > Bacteriovoracia > Bacteriovoracales > Bacteriovoracaceae > UBA4207. The sequence goes on along the minus strand of CAXBMT010000007.1, from coordinate 25,114 downwards.
TCATAGATCAGGCTATTTATTTAAAGATGTAACAGACGATGAAATAGATCGCTTGTTTGGTTTTGGGAGTAAAGAATGTCTTTCGTAAATTATCAACGCAAAGAAATTAACTGTAAGATTGTCTACTACGGACCAGGTCTTGGCGGTAAAACAACAAATATTCAACACGTCTATAAAAAGACTAGCGGAAACAGCCGCGGCCAAATGATTACTCTCAATACTGAAAATGAAAGAACATTGTTTTTTGATTTTCTTCCATTAGAGCTTGGAGAAATACGAGGCTTTAAAACAAGGTTTCACCTCTACACAGTTCCTGGTCAGGTCTTTTATGAATCAAGCAGAAAGTTGATTCTTAGAGGTGTTGATGGAGTTGTTTTTGTAGCCGACAGCCAAGTTGAAAAGATGGATGCCAATAAAGAAAGCCTAAAAGGGTTAGAGGAAAACCTCGTTTTTCAAGGTCATGATTTGGAAAAAATCCCCCTAGTTATGCAATGGAATAAAAGAGATCTTCCAAACGTAGCTTCAGTGGAAGACTTAGAGAAATCACTTAACCCAAGAAATGCACCTTCATTTGAGGCCTGTGCCGTTCAGGGCGACGGAGTCTTTGAAACATTAAAGATGGTGAGTAAGCTAGTGTTGATGAATCTAAAGGGCGGATTGTCTTAATCCGCTAATTCTTTTTTATATTTTAAAAATATCAGAAGCGCCTCAAGCAGTGCCTCTTGTGGATACTCAGAGGATCTTGTTCCAACAAGATGATGGCCCTCCGTTATACCTAAGTTGTAAGCATTAAAAAAAGATGGGAATTGTGCAAATTGAATGTCGACGACACCATCGTTGGGATGTTTACTTTGAAAAAGTAACTTCGTCAGCATCATCCACACATGTGACTCACTCCATTTAGCCTGAAATCCCAATGCCGTATAGAAAATATCTTTCGGTAGCTTTTCATGATTCCTAAAAAACCAAGAGTGCCTAACGTCGCTTCTTAATGAGTTTTGAAGGCCTTGAATAAAGATATCTTTGCCTTGATCAAGAAATTGATAAATCTTAAATCTAGAAAAAGAAGTCAGCATCTTAATAATTTTATGATTGGGATGATTTGTTCCCATAATTGGTGTGGCAATAGTTGATAGGCCTATAATTTCGGGATGCTCTTTATAATGAGACCTTAAAAAATGAAGAGCATCAACACCACCTTTTGAGTAGCCAAGCAGCCATATCTTTTCTTTTTCGGTATTAATCTCTTTTAACTGTTCGTTAATGAGTTCAGCATTATGCCTCGAGCTCTTCGTGCCAGTTACTTTAATTGTACTAAAATTAATATAATCATTATTTTTCAGAAACTTGGCGCCACGTTCAAAGGCAGCCGTTGAAAAAATTTCATTAAAGACGCCAGAAATTAAAACAAGCCTAACTTTAGTCTGCTTAACCTCTGTGATTGGTTTATAACTCGGGTTGAGGTGCAAATGCCTTCTCTCACCCAAAATAAGTTTAAATAAGTTGGCATCAGTCTCAACTTGATCGAGCGTCTTTGCATTTGCAATATGCTCTAACGTTTCAAGAGACTGTTTATTGGTTGGATCAAATCCAGTTTCTTCAACCATTTCTAAAAGTGAAAACAATAATTCGATATAAGACTTACTAAGCCATACTCCAGAATTGAACATATTTTTTAATAAATTAGCTAAATTAACTGGATTCGGTTTTGAGAGAAAGAGCTGTAAAGATTCGTGGATTTCCTTAACTGAGGTGTCAGCGGCTTTTTTAATTTTAAGCCCACGATATCGCCCCTTTAGTAAATAATTACTAAACTTAGCTTCGATTTCATTTTTCTTATCTAAGATTGGATCTAACATTACTTCCTCATTCACCTCGAAAAGTGTAAAATTTTTCCACGAAGTTAAAAGACATGCAAGTTGGAGTGATTATGGATATTTCCCTCGGGATTATAGGTGGTTCGGGCGTCTACGAATTACCTGAATTAAAAGTTATTGAAGAAAAAAAGGTGGATACCCCGTTTGGCGCACCAAGTTCAGAGATGATTATTGGTGAAATCAATGGTCATAGAGCATGTTTTCTACCAAGACACGGTAAACATCATCAATTTACGCCTAGTGAAGTTAACTACAGAGCAAATATTTTCGCTTTAAAAATGCAGGGCGTAAAAAATATCGTCAGCGTATCTGCTGTTGGATCACTTAAAGAAGAATGGGCGCCTGAAAAGTTTGTTTTGCCTTCGCAGTTTATTGATTGGACCAAGGGCAAACGCGCCAGAACATTTTTTGGTGACGGCGTTGTTGCCCATGTTTCAACTGCTCAACCTGTAGATCTTGAACTTAGGGCCAGAATTGCTAAACAGTGTACGCAAAATGAAATCGACTTTGCTAATTGTGAATCATACTTATGTATTGAGGGACCTCAGTTCTCTTCAAAAGCAGAGTCAAATATATACCGCTCTTTTGGAGCTGATATTATTGGAATGACAAATGTCCCAGAGTCATATCTCGCAAAAGAAGCTGGTATTGCTTACGCTACAGTTGCCATGGTTACAGACTATGATTGTTGGAAGGAAGAGCACTGCACCCTAGAAGAAATCATGAAGGTCATGAAGAACAATAACTTGAATGCCAGAAAGCTTATAGCGTCCTTGGTACCAGACCTAGTGCAAACACCGGTAAAAGTTAGTGAGAGTGTACGTGAATCTATTCTAACGAATGAAGAACGTTGGACAGATCGCCATAAAGAAATAATTTCGGTTCTTATAAGTTAATGAGTGATTACAAGTCACACTATTCTGTCATGCGAGAAGATGTTTTACATCATCTTAAAAAGGATAATGCCTTGTACGCCGATCTAACTTTCGGTGCCGGAGGGCATTCTTTAGCGCTTGCAGAGCTTACTGGCTCTCGGGTTTTGAGTTTTGATCAAGATCCAGAAGCCCTTAAAAATGCAAAAAAGCTTTTTGAAGACCAAAATATTAAAAATATAGAGCTTGTCGACAGTAACTTTCAAAACTTTCCAGAACATGCCGAAGAATTTTTAAAAAAGCATGATGCCGAAGGATTTGATGGAATTGTGATGGATCTTGGGGTCTCAAGTCACCACTTTGATGAAGCATCTAGAGGTTTCTCCTTCAGATTTGATGCACCTTTAGATATGAGAATGAACCCAAGAATAGGCCAAAGTGCATCTGAGTTTTTAATGAATGCTGAGGAAGTTGAGATAGCACAGGTACTGTGGGAGTACGGCGAGGAGAAATTCTCAAGAAAAATCGCACGAACTCTAGTCCATGAAAGAAAAAGTGCCCCTATAGAATCAACTCTGCAATTAGCGGAAATTATTAAAAACTGCTATCCACCCGCAAAAAGATTTTCAAAAACAAATCCTGCCACGAAGACATTTCAAGCTCTAAGAATTCATGTCAATAATGAGCTCGGTGTTTTATCCGACACTCTTCCTCAAGTAGCCTCAAAGCTAGCAATGAACGGTCGTTTGGCGGTTATCAGTTTTCATTCACTAGAGGACAGGTTGGCGAAGGTCGTTTTTAAAAACTTAGAGCAAAGAGTAGAACTGCCCCTATATAAAACGAGTCGCAAACCGATCTTGCCCTCACCCGGTGAAATTTTTGAGAATTCTCGTAGTAGAAGTGCTAAAATGAGAGTGTTAGAAAGGATTTCTTTCAAGCGAGATAAAAATAAGTACGCGCATCTCAATGTTAAGGAGTGACATTAATGGCGACAGTAAGAAGAAAAGCAAAAAGTAGTCAAAACTTAATTGATAAAACAAAAGCCATCTTTTTTAGCTCTCGCGGTTTTCCAATTATCTTAACCTTCACAGTTCTAGCAATACTCTTCGTACTTTTTAGAATGAAAACAGTCGAGCTTGATTATCAGGTGAACTACTTAAATAAAGAAATTGAAGAGATCGTCGTTGAAAATAAAGATCTAAAAGCAAGAAAAGCTAAACTAATGTCAGTTGATAAGCTAAGAGCAATGGCGCAACGTCATGGCCTTTCTCAACCTAAGCAGAATCAAATTATTGTTGTGCCCTAGGCGGGAGATACCAAGATGCAAGTAAAGCGCAGAGTAATAGTAATTTTTAGTATTTTGTGTTTTGCATTCCTTGCAGTTCTTGTGAAAGCATTCAAAGTTCAAGTCATTGATAGAGAAGCACTTTTAACTAAAAGTAGAAATCAAGTCTTTAGAGAAATAACAGTCTATCCTAAAAGAGGTTATATTCTAGATCGAAGTGGTCACCCGCTAGCGATCAATATTCAGACCTATTCACTCTTTACTATTCCGAAGCAACTAGATGGTGACTTCACGGCTTATAAGGAATTATCCAAGATTGTTCCTAAGCTAACTTACTCAAATATCAAAAAAAGAGTTAAGAATAGAGAGCGCTATACTTGGCTAGCAAGAAAGATACGACTTGATGATGATCAAGTTGAAAAAGTTAAAAAGTTGAAAGGTATATATATTGAAGCTGTCCCTAAGCGTATCTACCCTAACGCAACATTGGCCGCACAGGCACTTGGCTTTGTTGGAATTGATAACTCGGGACTATCAGGACTTGAGTATGAATTTGATAAACATTTAAGAGGTGAGCCTACAATCCTTAAGTATATCAAAGATGCTAAGGGTCGCCCGATCAAGTTTGAAAGTACGAGTACGCAAAAAGATTCTCATGACATCAATTTAACTATCGATAAAGATCTACAGGCCATCGCTGAAAAGGCTTTAAAAGATGCTGTTGATCATCATGAAGCTCGTGGTGGCGGTGTCGGTGTTATCGATGCGCAAACGGGCGAGATTTTAGCCATTGCCAATTATCCAACCTACGATCCAAACAAGCTTAAAGGTTCTGATTCCTCATATCGAAAACTATCATTTGTTAATTCGCCAATTGAGCCAGGATCAATCTTTAAAATCTTTACAGTAGCTTCGGCACTTGAAAATAATATCGCCAAGCCTGAGACAAACTATTATTGTGAACAAGGTAGAATGGTTATAGATGGACACCTTGTCACAGAGTCTGATTCAAAAAAGAAATATGAATGGCTCTCGGTTGCAGAAATCATTAAAGACAGCTCAAATATTGGTACAACTAAAATAGCCTTCGATTTAACTTATCCGAGATTAAAAAAGACGATTAAAGATTTTGGATTTGGTGAGAAGACAGGGTTACGTTTACCAGGTGAATCACGAGGTATTTTTTCTGATCAAGAAAATGTAAGTACGATAAGATTATCAAATATAAGTTTTGGACAAGGGATAGCGACTACAGGCATTCAGATCCTTGCCGCCTACGCAGCGATTGCAAACGGCGGTGAATATATTGTACCAAGAATTATAAAAGATGATTCCAAACCAATAATTAAAAGAAGAATCATTAGTAAGTCTACGGCCGACCAGTTAACAGATATGCTGGTTCTAGCTGTTGAAGACGGTACAGGTGCCAACGCTAAGATCCCTTATTTTAAAATAGCTGGTAAAACAAGTACGGCGCAAAGACCTGATAGTCGTGGTAGCTATTCTGGATATATTCCTGGGTTTGTTGGCTTTCCATTGAATGTAGATAGCAGGTTTGTCGTTTACGCTTATGTTGATGACCCACAAAAAAATGGTTACTACGGTAATCAGGCGGCAGCTCCAATCTTTAAAAAAGTTACTCAATATATTCTTTATAAAAATAAAGATTTTGATCGCATCGCTGAAGATGATGACCACGGTAAAGGTCATGAAGCCTTTGACACCGTTAAAACCGTCAGCTCTTCAGCAAGAATTATTGCAGGTGCTGTTCCTGACTTCATTGGACTGGATCGCAGATCTGCAACTGGTTTAGCTAGTAAAGCCGGAATTGATGTTGTTCATAGAGGTATCGGCGTCGTTCATGAACAATATCCAGCCCCTGGAAGTAAAGTTGATTCACCTGTAAAATTGATCTATTCACCCCCAAAGTTATGAATGCAAAAGAAGAATTCAAGAACTTAAAAAATCTAGGTATAGATCATTTAAGCACTCAGCTTAATAAAAGTGATGACGACGAACTCGTCTTTTACAATCTAGGCAAAAGTGAAAAGGAAATACAGGCTTTTTTGCAAAGACTCGGTTCTGCAAAAGCGAAAGTTATTTATATTAATAGAGATATTCAGTGTGAAGATAAAAGAGTTCACTTTTTAAGCCCTGAATTATTTAAAACAATACTCACTGACTTGCTCTCATTGTTTTATCCTGTACCGGATAAAAAGTTTGTCGGTATTACTGGCACAAATGGTAAAACATCCTGCGTCTATCACTTAGAACAAATTTTACAACAAAAAAAATATCGTGTTTTAACCATAGGAACTTTAGGCGTTAGAATCAACTCAAAGATCATAAAGGATTTTGGATTAACGACACCCGGTCAATGTGAATTAAGACGAGTGATCTTTGAAAATCAAAAGAATTATGATTATTGCTTAATGGAAGTATCGAGTCATGCTTTAGAGCAAAGCAGAATTGAGGGCATTAGCCTTGATTGTGCTGGTTGGACCAACCTAACTCAGGATCATCTTGACTACCATAAGACAATGGAGAATTATCTCGCTGCTAAGTTAAAGATTATCAATTATCTCAAGCCTAATGCGAAGCTGGTTGTTAGTGATTCTGATGTTTATGAAAAAATAAAAGACACAAATGAATATATTATATTGGCCGAAGTTCATAACTTTAATAAATTAAGAACAGAGCTCGACACTGTTTTTGGTAGAAAAAATATGAATCTCTGTCGCAGTATTGCCAATGAACTTGGAATACTTGAAGTTGAGTTTTCACAGCTTGAGTCTCCACCGGGAAGATTTGAAATTATTGAAAATAATAATATTAAGGTCATTGTTGATTATGCACATACACCTGATGCTCTTAAAAACGCTTGTCTTGGGATAAAGCAAAGCTTTCCTAAGGCTAGACTAATAACTGTCTTTGGATGCGGTGGTGATAGAGACCGATCAAAGAGACAATTAATGGCAAAGGTAGCTGAAGCGTTAAGCGATAAGATCATTGTCACTTCAGATAATCCTAGAACCGAGAAACCTGAAAATATTATAAGTGAAATCTTGGAAGGTTTTACTAAGCAACACTTAAGTGAAGTCGACCGCAAAACCGCTATCACTATGGGTCTTGATATGGCGAGCGCTGGTGATATTATTCTTATCGCTGGAAAAGGTCATGAGACTTATCAAGAAGTTAACGGAATTAAACATCCATTTGATGATATTAAAATCGTAAAAGATATTTGGGGTTTAAATGATTGATTATAGTCCAACACAAAACTCTATCTTCACTGACTCAAGAAAAGACTTTGATGACGCAAGTATCTTTGTTGCCCTAATCGGTGAGCACCATGATGCTAGTAAGTTCGTTTTAGATTTAATCAATAAGGGATTAAAACATGCTGTTGTAACTGATACTGAAAAAAATCGTGAGTTACTAAATAACCAAGATAAGTGTCAGATCTCTTTTGTGCCAGACACGAACCAATTTATTAAAGACTGTGGAATTAAGAAATTAGATTATTGGAAAAGTTTAAATACCAGAAATAAAATACTTGCCATGACAGGCTCAAATGGAAAAACCACAACAAAAGAAATGCTTACATGTCTCATGAAGGCGTATCCGGGTAAGTCACATACAACTAAGGGAAATTTTAACAATCACCTCGGTGTTCCGTTTACAATACTTGATATGCCTCTTGATACTGAGGTTTTGATTTTAGAGATGGGTACAAACCATCCTGGTGAAATTGCAAACCTTTGTGAAATGGGAAAGCCAGACGCAGGTTTTATAACTAATATTGGCCAGTCACATTTAGAGTTTTTCCATAATGAAGATAATGTATTTGTTGAAAAGTCTGAACTTTACCACTCGATTGCCAAAAAACCTGATGGTCTCTTTATTGTTAACACCGATGATTCAAGACTTGCCACTCTGTTTGAAAAGCCAAAAACTTTAGCAATCGGTAATGATTCTAAAAATGATATCTTTTATGAAAAAACTAATGATGGATTTAATCTAACGATTAAAAACAAAACTCATAGTTTTACTTGTCCAAAAATTCCAGAAGCACATAACCGATATAATATGGCGATGTCTGTAGCGCTTTGTTTAAGTCTTTGGCCAAATTTAAACTTTGAGCAAGCAGTGCTAAACTATGAACCACCTAAAAATAATCGTTCTTTGATACTTAAAAAAGACGATTTAACTATTTATCTAGATGCTTATAACGCCAATCCAAGCTCGATGAGTGTTTCGATTGATGGATTCACTGATTATGTTAAGGAAGTTTTAAAAATTAATTTTTCTGATACTTGGTTTATCCTTGGTGACATGAATGAACTAGGTGAGAACGCGCCTCGTTATCATTTTGAGATCGGTAAAAAGCTTAAAGATATGGGTGTGACCAATGCTTTTTTCATTGGCAGACATGCGCTTGATTATAAAAATGGATTTGAGGGCGGAGAAACTTTTGTCGATCGTGGTGAATTCATTGAAATTTACGGCCAAACTGGGGGGGGGTGGATGTGCCAAGCAGCCTTTATTAAAGGTAGTCGCACTTTACAACTAGAAGAGCTCGTCGATATAACTTAAGTTCCAAAACTTTGTCCTCGGTGTGCGATGCTCTACCACTTGCTTTACCCGTTAAGCCGGGATTTTTCCGCTTTTAATATTTTCAGATACATTACCTTTAGATCAGTGGCAGCCTTTGTTATTGCAGCTTTTGTCTCAATCGTTTTAGGCCAATGGTTTATTAACTTCATGAAACGCAAAATGTTTGGACAGGTCGTTCGTGAAGATGGACCAGAGAGTCATTTTAAAAAAAGAGGAACACCAACGATGGGTGGGGTCTTTGTTGTTGCAGCAATTACTTTGACGCTAGCTGTTTGCGGCCACTTTAACTCGAGTCCGCTTGTTGCCTCAATTACAGTCATGTTGTCTTATTTCACTCTTGGCTTTACTGATGATTACTTAAAGGTACTAAAAAAAGACACGAAGGGTGTTTCTGCTAAGGGAAAACTTTTGTGGCAATTCGCAACAGCAATTTTTATTGTTGGGTTCCTCGTAAAAATTGGTGCTATTGATACAAAGCTTTACACGCCATTTTTCAAAGACCCTTGGATTGACCTTGGTTGGTTTTACGTTGTCTTTGGTTCGATCGTAATTGTTGGATCTAGCAACGCAGTGAATTTAACTGACGGGCTAGACGGTTTGGCCATTGGACCAATCATGACTTCTGCTGCAACGCTAGGCATTCTTGCATATGTTGCGGGGCACAGAGAGCTGTCTGGTTATTTGTTAATTCCATACGTCGAAAATGCCGGTGAATTAACTGTCGCTGCAGCGGCAATCGTTGGTGCTGGCGTTGGTTTTTTATGGTACAACACATTTCCAGCTCAGATATTTATGGGTGACGTAGGATCGCTCTCACTTGGAGGAATCCTAGGTACACTTGCTGTAGTTACGAAAAATGAATTGCTGTTTATCGTGATCGGTGGAGTTTTTGTTGTTGAAGCGCTCTCGGTGATTATCCAGGTCGTTTCATACAAAACAAGAAAAAAGAGAGTCTTTAAAATGGCTCCTATCCATCACCACTTTGAATTATTGGGATGGCCGGAACCAAAAGTCATCGTCCGTTTTTGGATTGTTGGGCTGTTACTTGCGTTGGTTTCTTTAGCCACGTTGAAAATGAGGTAATGTTTAGATGGAAAGATTGAAAAATAAAAAAGTCCTCATCGTTGGAATTGGTAGAACAGGATTTACGTTAATAAATTTCTTTAACCGCCTCGAGTGCAATATTCGAGTTACGGATATCAAGCCAATTTTTGATCTGAATAAAGCTGTAAAAAAACTTAAGAGAATTGAACCAGCTCCAGAAATGACCTTTGGTGAACACAAAGAAGAGGATTTCTTAGAAGCAGATATTATTGTCTACTCTTCTGGCGTTGATCCAAATATGGCACAACTTGAACTTGCTCGCTCTAAGGGTAAGGAAGTTTATAGTGAGTTTGGACTTGCTAATAAGCTTTGTAAAAAACCAATTATTGCTGTTTGTGGTTCATATGGCAGAACAACTGTCGCCCATATGATTGGCTTTACGCTTAAGCAAGAAGGCAAAAACGTATTCATTGGTGGCACAAATGATTCTGCCTTCATTGAGTTCGCCATGCTTCCAAATCGCGAAGAGATTGATTATGTGGTCGTTGAAGTGTCTGCAAATCAGCTAAGACGTCTTGAAAACTTCCATCCAAGAATGGTTGTCTTTACGGGTCTATCTGAAACTTATCCAGATAAAACGTTTAACTCAGCTAGTGAATATATTGAAACGAAGCTTGGTATTGTTAAAACACTTTCACCAGATGATCTGTTAATTGTTAACTTTGATCGCCTTGCTAATAATGCTTTCTTTAGAAATGCAAATTGTCAGACCTATTGGTATTCAAGACGTTCTTTTGTTCAACTTGGAGTTATGAATGAAGTTCAAGGAACTCACTTCCATAACAGAAGAGTTCACAGCAACATCAATCATCATTCTGAGTTTGTCGTAACCAAGATGAGAATTATTGGTCAAAACAATCGTGAAAATCTTCTTGCAGCGATTACTGCCTGTAAGGCGTTAGATGTTTCAGATAAAGCCATTCAAACTTGTATTGAAAAGTTCCCAGGAATTCCTCATCGCTTAGAATTTGTGATGGAAAAGAATGGTGTTAATTTTTATAACGACTCAAAAGCTGAAACAATGGAAGAGATGATCTCTAGCCTTGAGAGCTTTAAGCAGCCAGTTATCTTGATTGCTGGTGGTAAAGACATCGAAGAAATGGAATTTGAGTCTTACGTTGATGACATTATTAAGCATGGACGTGTCTTGGTTTTAGTTGGCGAATGTAAAGAAAGACTTAATAGAGCTTTGGGTGAACACCCACAAACTTATATTGTTGGATCTTTCGAAGAGTCGATCCTGTTTGCTTATCAGAAGTCGAGAACAGGAGATACGATCCTTCTGTCACCAGGTAATCCATCGACAGACTTCTTCAGAGATTATGAAGAACGCGGAAACTATTATAAAAAATTAATTTATCAGTTATAAGACTACGAAGCCCCAAGAAATTTGGGGCTTTTTTTTACCGGCATCTTTTGCCTAACCATCTGAAACTCTTTGTTTTTCCGCACCACGCAAGCTAGAATTAACTATGGAGTTATTTTCTCGGGATAGTGACCGCTTTAGGACACCTTTTATTTTAGTTTTAACCATCTTGGTCGTCATTGGCGCCATCATGGTTTACTCGTCTAGTTATATCTATGCCAAAGAAGTCTACGGTAACTCAGCTTATTATTTCACAAGACAACTTACCTACCTTGGAATTTCACTTTTGGGTGCTTTCATAGTTTCAAAAACGAAGTTTCACTTTTGGGTAAAGTACGGTGCCGTTTTTAACTGGATGGTTACAGCTTTAATTATTTGCACGTTTATTCCAGGCTTATCTTTAGAAATTAAAGGCGCTCATCGTTGGATTGCTGTTGGCCCCCTTTCATTTCAGCCTGGTGAACTATTAAAATATACAATTGGACTTGCAGCGATTGGCTTTTTTCAAAAGTTTGATAGACCACTGAACTCCTTTAATAGAAGCGAGTTAGCCTGGGATATTACTAACCTACTGCTTCCGCTTATTCTTGTTGTTATTCAACCAGACTTTGGAACTTTTAGTATTTGCTTAGTCATTATCGGCTTTGTTTGTTTTTTAAGCCCGTTTCCAAGGATTATGTTTTGGGCCACGGGATTAACTTCGATAGCCATTGCTATCCCTGTCCTATTGGCACAACCATATAGAGTGCAAAGACTATTTACCTATTTGGATCCATGGAAAAACGCACAAGGCTCAGGATTTCAAATTATTCAATCATATCTAGCATTTGCGAATGGCTCTATTTTTGGATTAGGCCTTGGTAATTCCAATGAGAAGCTATTTTATTTACCAGAAGCTCATAATGACTTCATCTTCAGTGTATTAGGCGAAGAGATTGGCTTTTTGGGAGTATTTCTTGTTATCAGCCTTTTTATGGCCTTAATGTATCTAGGCTTTAGAATGGCGCTGCAACAAAAAGAAGAAAAAGCCGTTCTGGTTGCCTCAACAATCATCTTTATATTAAGTCTACAAGTTGTTCTCAATATGGGAGTCGTTCTAGGTCTTCTGCCAACTAAAGGGCTTAACTTGCCACTAATAAGCTATGGTGGCTCATCTATGATTTCTAACTTCTTTGGAATTGGACTGTTCTTTTCGGTCTTAAATACATGCGCCAAAGAAGAGCAAGATTTAAATCAAGATCAGTATCCTTACTCAAATCAATCATCAATGAACGAATCGTCTTTTTCACGTCCAAATTTTTCTGATACAACTACACAAGGAAGTTTATTCTAAAGAGCTTCCTTTGGAGCTTTAGTGAATAAACAACTTAACACAGATATTATTGTCCACTTTATTGGTATCGGTGGCATCGGCATGAGCGGTATTGCAGAAATACTTCTCTCTCTTGGTTATAAAGTTACAGGCTCTGATTTAAATTCGTCTTCAACAACTGATAAACTATCAAGTCTTGGCGCTGAAATATTTATTGGTCATAAAGAATCAAATATCTCTAATCAAAATGTTGTCGTCCACACTTCTGCTGCAAAATTAGATAATCCAGAAATGATGAAGGCAAAAGAGCTATCTCTACCAATTATGAGAAGAGCAGAGATGCTTGCAGAGTTGATGCGATTAAAACAAGGCATTGCTATTGCGGGTACTCATGGAAAAACAACAACTACCAGCATGCTTGCAACAATATTAGAAGAGAGCCGTTATAACCCTACTTACGTTATAGGTGGCGTGGTTAGAAATCTTGGCGGACACGCTAAGGTTGGAGAGGGAAACTTTCTTGTCGCTGAAGCTGATGAAAGTGATGGATCGTTCTTGCTCTATCAGCCATACATGTCTGTCATTACAAATATTGATGAAGATCATTTGGATCATTACGGATCAAGACAAAATCTTATCGATTCATTTGAGAAGTTCGCCAACAAAATACCTTTTTATGGTATATGTGCGGTCAATATTCATGATGAAGAACTAAGAAATATTAAATCAAAAATGAAAAAGCCGTGTATTACTTTTGGACTTGAAGATAGTGGCGCAGACTACCAGGCTCATAATGTTCAATCTAAAAGTAATGATACATTTTTTGACTTATTTCATGGTGAAGAAAAACTTGGATCAACAAAAATATCTTTACCAGGAAAGCATAATGTCTTAAACGCACTTGGAGCATTAGCTCTTGCCCATCAATTAGGTGTAAGTGTGGACGTTATGCTTAAAGCAATCTCAAGTTTTTCTGGTGTAGGAAGAAGACTGGAAAAATTAAAAACCAAAGATAGCTTTGAGTTGGTTGATGACTATGGTCATCACCCTACAGAAGTGAAAGCAACACTTAATGCTGTATGTGAGTCACGAGATAAAAAGCCCATCGTTATTTTCGAGCCTCATAGATACTCAAGAACCAAATATTGTTGGGATCAATTTATAGAAAGTTTTGATGATGTTGATGAGGTTTACTTGTGTGAAATTTATCCAGCTTCAGAGGCCCCGATTGAAGGAATAACCTCAACTGCTCTTGCTATTGAGATTAATAAAAGAAACGCAAATTCTTGCGTGGTTTTAAAAAGTAAGGATGAGCTATTTAAAAAATTAACGGAACTCCAAGAGCGCGGTGAGACTGTGCTATCATTAGGTGCAGGTACGATTGGTAAGAACGTAAGAGAGTGGGTTCAACAGAGTGTTTAATAGTATCGAAAATTTAGAGTTTCATGAGAGTATTGATTTATCGCGATATTCTACGATGAAACTAAAGTGCGAAGGAAGGCTTGCCGTTGCCAAGTCAGTCGCAGCCGTTCAGGACTTTGTTAAAAAAGCTAATCAAGAAAAAATAGCTTATCGAGTTGTTGGTTGGGGCGCTAATCAATTACTTGTTGATAACGCTCCTTTTATATATTTGTATTTGGACTTTCCTCGCGATTCAAAAGTTTTTGAACAAGTGAGTGACGAATATGAACTTTCTGCATCCACTTCGCTAGCTAAGCTTACTTCTCATGCAGCTAAGTTTGGCCTTTCTGGCTGGGAGGTCTTTACGGGGATTCCCGCAAGCTTAGGCGGTGCTATTTATATGAATGCCGGAACGAACCTCGGCGAAATTGGTGAAGTCATAAAACAAGTAAGAATCGTTAGAAGTAACGGTGACTTAGAAGAAATTGTTATTAATGACAAAAGTTTTTCGTATCGCTCTAACTCCATTTGTAACGAAGGCGATGTGATTGTCAGTGCAAAGCTAATACATAAAGGAATTGATGATTCGATCAAGTCGAAAATCACCCAATATTTAAAACTTAGAAATGACACGCAGCCATTAAACCAAGCTACTTGTGGTTGTATGTATAAGAATATTGATAAACACGGAATGACTTGCCGTGCCGGCCTTTCCCTCGATATAATGGGATTAAAAGGACTTAGCCTTGGTGGTGTTCGTGTTAGCCGTAAGCATGCAAATTTTATGGAAAACTACGAAAATGCCTCAAGACAAGAAGTTCTAGAACTATCAAGAATAGTTCAATCAGAATTGGCCCTAACCTTAGGTCTAAATTTTGAGTTAGAAGTTGAAACAGGAGAAGTATAATTTTGAAGCGTAGTCAGATGTCGCTTATATTATTTAGCCTCATGAGTGTCTTGTTTTTATTAGACTCAGACGCCATTACATCAATGACACCGGGGCTTACCGAAGTTAGATACAGAACTTCTTTTGGTAGTTGTCCTTCTCGCGCTGTTGGTAAAATGACTTTGCAATTAGTAAAAGCGTTTGAAGATTCTGGTTCACTAAGATCACTAAAAGAAATGATTGTTAAAGAAAAGCTTGATGAAAGATCATTTATTTCAAGTTACTCGGTTAGCTATGATCCGCTTAGAAAATATTTAAATTTTAAATATGAATGTCCTGATCCTTTGATGAAAGTTCAAATTTATAAAAATAATGGACTTGAATCTTATGAAGCTATTCTGGTTGATAATGGTCAACTATATGATCCAACCTACGAAGTTCTTTTAAGAACAGATAAAAAGTTGAGTGGAGAACTCCCCTTTTTAGCCTTGCCCGTTGGCAATATGGATGACGAAATTCAAAGAGAGATAACTAAGATTGTCTCGGGAATGGATCCGGTATTTAGAAGGAAGCTATCGGAAGTAATCCTCAATGAATCTGGTGAGTTGACTGTGATTTTATCTGTTAAAGGTCACCCCTCTTCTGTCTTCTTAGGTAAAGATGAGTGGACTGATAAGGTAATAAAGCTTGGAAGATTAGTTAGTTACATGGAAGCAAAGAATAAGGTACCGGCCATTATAAACCTTACAAACTCTAAGAAAGTGGTTGTCAAGTTTAACGACCGGTTCTAAAATTTTTTTATCGGACTTTTTTTATTTAAAAGTCCTGATAATTATAGCTTGGGAAGGATGTCCCCGGCGAAGTGAGAAAGGAATCTCATGAACGATAAAAATGTTATAGTCGGACTCGATATTGGTACAACCAAAGTTTGTACTATTGTAGGTCTTGTACACCCCCAACCAAATGCTGCTGACCACGTTGAAATCATTGGAATTGGAACTCATCCAAGTCATGGTTTAAAAAAAGGCTCAGTTGTTAATATTGAAAAGACTGTTAAATCAATTCAAAATTCATTGGAAGAAGCCAGGCTTATGTCTGGTGTGAATATTGATCGCGCAACAATCGGTGTGGCCGGAAGTCATATTTATAGCTTTAACTCTTCAGGTGTTGTCGCAGTTAAAGGTCATGAAATAACTCAAGAAGATGTTGATAGAGTATTAGAAGCTGCAAAAGCAGTCGTCATTCCATCTGATCGTGAAACCATTCATGTTATTCCTCAAGAGTTTAGAGTTGATAATACAACAGGTATTAAAGATCCTGTTGGTATGTGTGGTGTACGCCTTGAAGCCCACGTTCATATTGTGACTGGATCAATTTCATTAATTCAAAATCTCATTAAATGTGTTGAAGCTACTGGTATTCAAGCCGAGCATATTACGCTGCAGCCAATCGCTTCTTCGCGCTCTGTACTATCAATTGAAGAAAAAGAGATGGGAGTAGTTCTTGTTGATATCGGTGGTGGAACTACTGATATTGCAATCTGGAAAGATGGATCACTCGTTCATTCACAGATTATTCCTGTGGGTGGCAACCATTTTACAAATGATCTAGCTGTCGCTTTAAAAATTCCTCATGCAGAAGCAGAGAGAATTAAAATTAATCATGGATCAGTTTTAGCTGAGAAGTTAAATCAAAGTGCCCATATTACTGTTCAAGGCTTATCGGGAACAAAAGCAAGAGAAGTACAATTATCTTTAGTCGCCCAAGTTTTGGGAGCCAGAGCTGAAGAACTTTTCGGAATTATAAAAAATATTCTCGATGAAAAAGGCTACAGTCACGATATTACAGGTGGCTTAGTGCTAACTGGCGGTGGAGCTTTAATTAAAGGTCTACAAGAGCTTGGTGAGTACATCACTGAAAGACCAACTAAGATTGGATATCCTGCCCCATTTGGTGGCATGACCAATCTTATGCAAAATCCAAAATTTTCAACAGTTTTAGGATTAATGCTTGAGTCGAGAGAAAGAAATTCATTTAACTTTAAACAACCTGTGGTTGTTGAAAATCAATCAGATTTAATTGGTCGTTTATCGGACTCACTTAAATCAGTTTTTAAAGAAATCTTCTAGTAAGGGGGAACTTATGTTCGAGATTTCAGATAACGCGGAAACAAACCGCACAGATGGTGCCAAGATCAAAGTAATTGGTGTTGGTGGAGGTGGCTGTAACGCTGTAAACACAATGATTCGTGCTGGTCTATCCGGTGTTGAATATGTTGTGGCAAATACAGATTCACAGGCATTAATTGCAAGCTTAGCTCCAACTAAGATTCAACTCGGAACAGATCTTACTAAAGGTTTGGGAGCAGGTGCGAATCCAGAAGTTGGTCGTAAGGCCGCACTAGATGATTATGAAAGACTTTCAGAAATCATTGAAGGTGCTGACATGGTCTTTATTACTGCCGGAATGGGCGGTGGAACAGGTACAGGAGCAGCTCCAGTTATTGCTAAACTAGCTAAAGAGCTAGGTGTTCTAACTGTTGGTGTTGTAACTAAGCCTTTTATTTTTGAAGGGAAGAAACGCTTTCGCCAAGCTGAAGCCGGAATTCAGGTTTTAGAAGAAAGTGTGGATTCACTTATTACAATTCCTAACCAAAGACTTCTCTACATTGCGGGTGAAAACCTTTCACTTGTAGATACGTTTAAGAAAGCAGACGAAGTTCTCTTGAATGCGGTACGTGGTATTAGTGATCTCATTAATCATACTGGCCATATCAATGCAGACTTTGCTGACGTTAAAACTGTCATGGCGAACAAAGGTCTTTCTCTAATGGGAACAGGCACATGTTCTGGACCAGATCGTGCAATTAAAGCAGCGACTGAAGCTATTAGCTCACCGTTACTTGAGGACATCACGATCGATGGTGCGACAGGAATTATTATCAATATAACTGGTAATGAATCACTAACAATGCATGAAACAAATGAAGCTGTGACATTGATTATGGAAGCTGCAGACGAAGATGCTGAAATCATCTTTGGAACAGTTATCGATGATTCAATGGAAGACGATGTTAAAGTTACTGTGATCGCAACAGGCCTTGGTGGAATGGAGCGTGTATCAGTTTCTTCTCAGGAAACACTTAGAAAGCAACAAACGGTTGAAAGAGAAGTGGTTCAAGCTAGAGTCGAAACAGAAACTCCAAGACCTAGAACTATGCCTGAAGCTCCAAGAGTTGAAGTCAGAGAAGAAAGAGTCGAAAGAGAAGAAGTAAGAAGAGATGTGTCTTTTGAGCAACCAGTTCGCGAAACAGAAGTGAGAGCTTCTAGCGAAGAAAAAACTGAGGAAAGCGAAGAGAGAACTAGTAATTTAATCAATACTATCCGTCAGGCTGCAAGTAAGTACGACGGTGCAAATTCAGAGCAAAGGAATTCAGTTCCGGCTCAAGGTGCTTCGGCCAATAGAACTCAGCAAACTAATCGTGCTAAGTCTATTGCTGAACGTCTAGGATTTATTAACTTTGATGAGGAAGAACTGGATACTCCAAGTTACCTTAGAAAAGATGAATCTAATGAAGCTACGAAAACTAATGGGTCTTCACGTCCATTGGATTTGTGAGGAATTGAGTTCCCCCAACTCAAAAGAAGAGCACCTTAGGGTGCTCTTTTTTTTTAATGTATATCGACTTTGAAGCGCATACTTAGCTGATCAGCCTCTTCCTCTCTAGCATAGAGCTTAACCCAGCTCTCGACGAAGTCACCATCCACATTAATTTTGTAATGTGTAACTAGATAGGTTGGAACTTTCTCATCAGACCAAAGCTTATTTTTAAAGGCATAAAGTTGATGCCCTTTTTCTGGGGCTTTAGGGTTTGTCTGAATTTCTGCGATCTCTTGCCAACTATGTAGTGAATAGAGTCCAAAATGATCAGGACATAAGTGGATTCCATCCCAATCTTTGTGGCAATGTTCACAGATGGATCCTTCACAAATTGCACATGTAGCAACAGCGTTTTGATCATGGTGATTAATACAAGTAAAAGCTTCTTCGACACTTTTGCCCTGAAAGTGTGATTTATCTTGTTTCTCTTCTTTATTAAAAAGATTTGTACGCAATAAAAGGTAAATTAAAATAGCAAATATAGCGATAACAAGAATTGTTAAAACTACTAGTATCGCCATTAAAAAGAATTCGTTATTCATTTAGCGATTATATTACTTTCCTAAAGTATGAACAAATACAACTGGACGGTAGCCAAATTCTGCCTGCAAAAGACGTCTCGCACCTACACGAACTTCCTCAGCTGCCTGAGATAATGTACCTCTAGCTTCAAGAACTAATCGTTCAAGCTTTTTGTTAAGCTCACTTGGGAAATCAGGAAGGCCTGTTGAGGAAATTTCATAAATCTTTTTCGGTCCAACAGAAATAAAGACGGCCCCAGCCTGTGCAATCTTTCGCCTCTGAGAGATAGCTGCTTTGGGAATTTCACCCTTACCTTGAATCATAAGCGGCTGCTTTTGATTTCCAATAATTATTTCCCAATCATCTTTTAAAAGCGTCAGAGTATCAAAATTGTACATGACAGCAGATTCTGCACTTGGGTAAAGCTCTTCAACAGCATCAGCGTGTCTATTAAGAAAAGAGCTTTCACCGTGAATTGGTATGAGTACATGTGGTTTATAAGACTCACATAAAATTTTAAGATCTTCTTTGCCTGGATGCCCAGATGCATGAATTAGTGCATCACCGTCAGTGACAGCATTAGCACCAAGTTCATAAATTCCATTTATGAGTGAATTAACACTCTTTTCATTTCCAGGAATCGCTTTTGAACTAAAAATTACAAGGTCAGATTTTTGTAAAGAAAAGTGTCTGTCACTGCCGTTAACAATTCGATTCATGGCAGATCTAAAGTCACCTTGGCAACCAGAAGCGATAACGACAATATCCTTTCTATGTGGCTCAATGCTCTCAGGATCACGAAGAGTTTTCGAATCAAAATTTAAAATACCTAGTCTATGTGCAATCTCGCTATAATTTCTCATGCTGCGGCCATAGAGAACGACTTTCTTTTTATTTTTTTCGGCCAAAGAAATAATTGTTTGAATGCGATGAATATTTGAAGCAAAGGTAGTGATGAAAATTCTACCCTTATGAGTTTCAAATAGTGTTCCTAATTCAGGAATGAGATCAGCCTCTGAGGTTGTCTTAAGCTTCTTCGAAAGTATATTAGTGCTATCGGCTAAGAGAAAACGAAGTTCACAGTCTTTTGAGAGTTGACTCAAGCGTTCAAAATCAAATGGCGGCTCATAAGGAGAATTAAAGTCTACCTTAAAGTCTGAAACATAAAATAATCCCCATTGATTACCTGGATTAGTAGGCTTAAAAAATAAACCATAGGTATCAGGGATAGAGTGATTCACAGCAATAGGATGAATAACAAAATCTTTAAACTCTATCTTATCTTTTGCTCCGTAACTTATAATTTTTGCCGTTAAAGCTTCTTCTCTAAGCTTTAACCTCATAAGTTCAATGGCAAATGGTGGCGCATGGATAGGAACTTTAGGAAAGCGTTTAACAAAATGAACGATTGCTCCAATGTGATCTTCATGGCCATGACTAATAATCAAGGCCTCTGGTTCATTTAGGTCGGAATAATCAGGAATGAGATAATTGATGTCGAAACTATCATCGTCGGGAAAAAGAATTCCACAGTCAAGAATGATGTGAGTTTGCTCGCTTTTAAACTCGACCATATTGGAGCCGATCTGCTTAAGTCCTCCAAAGGGTCTTACTTCAAGAAGTGGCGTTTTTTTACGAGCCATGAAGGTCTTCTTGTTGATCAATTCCTAAGCGCTCTAGTCCAACAGCGCTTAGGTTATGCTCACCATTATACTTTAAAAGCTCGTTAATTTTTGCGGCCAAAATAGATGCAGCGATATCTGTTTCTTCACCAACGATAAAGTCTGCATATTGCTTTTGTGGATCTAGAAACTTCATATACATGGGTCTTACGGTTTCATAGTACTGAGCAATGACACTATCCATGGATCTGCCACGTTCTTGAACATCTCGATGAAGTCTTCTTGTAAACCTTATGTCTGCATCAACGTGCAAAAAGCACATAATTTCTAGTAACTCTCTAATGGCATGGTCATATAAGCTAAAGATTCCTTCGAATAATACAACAGGTGTTGCTTCAACTTTTTCTGATTCACTTGTGCGTGAATTATTTTTGAAATCGTAGACAGGAGAATCAATCGTCTTTCCGGCCTTAAGTTGAGTTAAATGCAATTTAAGGAGATCCCAGTCAAATGCATCAGGATGGTCAAAGTTAGGTTTAGAAGACTTAGTGCAAAGATGTTCTGGGGGAGAGGGCAAGTAGTATGAGTCCATATGAAGGACACTTACATTAGTGCTTAAGCGTGATTGAATCTTTTCGGTAAAAGTTGTTTTTCCGGACCCAGAGCCTCCGGCAATTCCAATCATATACAAGGCGTACCCCTTTGAGCTTTTATAGGTCATATCATAGAATAGTACGACGCCCAAGGAGTAGACTATTAGCAGTGTAAATTATAAATCCGTTATTTTGCTGGCAATGACGATGCTGCTCCGAGTTGTAAGTGCTACTGAACTAAATGTAGCAATTGGTTCATCGCCAAATAATCTTGATCCCTATTATGCAACTGATGCTAACTCACAAGATATAAACAGACTCATCCACTTATCTCTAGTTGATGCATCTATAGATATGCAAACGATTTGTAGAGCCTGTTTAAAGTTTGAAAGTACTAAATTAGAAAGTGGAAAGCATCGAATAAGGTTTTGGATAAAAAGTAACCTATTGTTTCAAGATCAATCATTAGTGAAAGTCACAGATATAGTAGAAAGTGTTAAAAGATTAAAATCAAAAAGCGATGCACCTATTCCCGCACTTTTTCAAAATCTGATAGAGGAGAAAGAGTATGACCCTCAAGTTGTAGATATATTTTTTGAAGACTATAGGCCAGAAAACCTCACGAACTTATCTCTTTTAAAAATAGAAAAGTGGAAGGGAGATAAAAGAATTCCAGCTGGTGACTATTCGGTAATTAACAAGACTGAGAATGAAATCATTATCAGCAATAATAAACAAACGATTAACTTTAAAGTCGTCGGCGATGAAACAACTGCCGCACTAAAAATTCTTAACAATGAAATTGATCTAATCGCGACGACAATATCTCCACGAAAATCTTTTTGGCTAAGTCAGCAAGAAAAGATCATACAGTTCGAAAAAGAAGGATCAAATTACGTTTACATCAGTCCACAACATAAGCACCCAGACTTAAAACATAGAAATGTAAGACGAGCCTTGTCTCACTTAATTCCAAGAGCTCTACTGGCAAAGTATAAAATGAAAGGCACGGTAGCTTTATCTCAAGGCATGTTCTCAAAGGCATTTGTGGATCTAAACTTGGCTGACAAACCGGTTGAATTTGATACAGCTAAAGCCGAACAGCTGTTAAAAAAAGAAGGGTATTCCAAAGTAAAAGGAAAGTGGATTAAAGGGGAACGAGTTCTAAAATTCACCCTAAAAGTCTCTAATAAAAAACATATCATTGAGTTGGCTAAAGCTATTGCACCTTATTGGAAAGATTTTGGAATAGATCTAAGTATCCAGTCTCTAGAGTGGGGATCATTTTATCGAGACTTAAAACTTGGTAACTATGATCTTGCCTTAGGTCAGTGGATTGGATTTGTAGGGCCTGACCAGATGGGCTTTACATTTTTAAGGTCGAGTATACCCCCAGGAGGAGCTAACAGAGGCTTTTATGAAGATGAGCTCTTTGATAAGACTTATAATCAAGCACTAGCTGCACCAAGTGAAGAAAAAGCATTGGAACTTTACAAAAAAGCTTATAAAAGATTGATTGAAAATGAGGCATATATAAGCCTATGGCATCCAAAGATTATTTGGCTGGCAAGAGACTGCATAAAAAAGCTAGAACTCTATCCAACGGGTAATTTCTTAGCCTTTGAAACGTTGGAGCACGATTGTCACAAGTAAAATACTACACCCTAAAGGTTGTTTTAGATGATGCAGACCATGCACTTCTAAGTGAACTAGCTCACGACGGTGTTCAAGAGTATGCCATTGATGAAGAAGAGGTAGATAGACTGCTTGGTGAAAAAGCCTTTTCTGGTGGTGATGTCGATGAAAATACGATTGCGCTTATAGAGTCACAATTAGAGAGTAATCGATATTTGGTTTATTTCCATAATGAAGATGCACAAGGACGTGCTCAAAATGCCCAATCTCTTTTAAGTGAGAACGGTATTAAGTCTGAATTATCTCAGCATGATGAGCAGGACTGGAATGAAAAGTGGAGAGAAGGATACGAAACTGTTGAGATTTCAAGTGAACTTTGGGTAATTCCATCATGGCATCGAGAGAAAATATCTGTGCCTAAAGAAGTTACTCCCTTATACCTTTATCCTGGTCAAGGTTTTGGAACCGGCCGTCATGAAACAACCTCTTTGTGCCTAAAGCTTTTCGAAAACAAGAAGTATAATAACAAAAGTGTATTAGACTTTGGTTGTGGCTCGGGTATTTTAGGTATAGCGGCAAAGCTTAAATATAACTGCGATGTCGACTATATGGACATCGATCAATCCGCCCTAGAAAATACGAAGCAAAATTTAGAGGAAAATAATCTAGCTATAGATAATAAAAAAATAATTATCAGAAGCGATTTCACTCCTGATCAAAAGTACGATTTAGTTTTTGCCAATATTCTTTTAGAGATATTAATTAAAGAAAAAGTCAGCTTGCTTGAAAGTTTACATAAACAATCGACACTTATTGTTTCGGGTTTACTCAACGAGCATAAAGAAGCTTTTATCAATCAGTTTCCAGAGCTTAACCTTGTTAACGAAGTTAGCGACGGTGACTGGTGCGCCTTAGAGTTGGTATTAAAATGAGAGCCTTCTTTTTAGATAATCTTGATGAATCTTGTATTAATAAAGAACTAATTATTGATGGTGATAGCTTTAAACATATCAAAGTGGTGCGTCTCAAGACTAACGAAGTGGTTATGCTGCTAAATGGTAGAGGGACTAAGGTCTTGGCCAAGTTAGTTGATATGGATAAAAAGAATGCGACTTTCTTTGTTGAAAAGCTGCAACCGCCAAGCCCAAAACCTATTTGGGACCTTGCAATCGGTTTGGTAAAAAAAGACGCCTTTGATCTTTGTTTAAAAATGGCAACTGAGCTTGGAGTTGGAACTATATATCCACTTCTCACAGAATATTCGCAAAGATATGAGCTAAACATGCAAAGAGCAGAAAGGTTAGTTGTTCAAGCCCTTGAACAATCTAATTCATCTTGGATGCCAGAGATTAGCCAGCCCATTGTTATCGATGACTTTATCAATAAGAATGTTGATAATAATAAAAATTACTCACGCTTAATATGCATGGGCATGACTAGTAAAGAAACAGCTTCAAGTATGAGTAGTGTTAGCGGAAGAACTCTTGGATTTATTGGGCCTGAGGGCGGATTTTCTCCTGTTGAGGAGGAGAAGCTAGCAACTTTAAGTTCCGCTTGTTCAATACATTTACCCACACCAATTTTACGGGCACCAACAGCTTTGGCCGCTTTAGCGGGTGTGATTTTTACCAAACAAAACCTTTTAGATTGAGACTTCGTGCAATACATGCCAAACTATATGTAAGTAGCTGAAAAGTTTACTGTTTGCGGAGGCATTATGCATACTGAACCAGGTTCAATTAAGACTCAAAATAAACAAATTATCATGCCAGATCTTGAAGAGTTTGAGTTTAAGGCCATTGGTGAAGGATTGGGTTTTCATCAAAAAGAAGAAAAACCAAAATGGAATAAGCCTGCAACAAACTTCAAAACTTCGAATCAACAAATAAACACAAGATCATCTACACGTCAGTTAAATGATAGTTCAATCTCAAGAGAGCAATTGGGTTTTCTTTATCAAAACCAAGACAATAATGCTGGAATTCAAAAAGAAAAAGTCGCAGTAAAGAATAAGGTCGTTAAAGAAAAGCTTGCAGGTATGCCAGAAAGATTTACAGCTCAACTGATCGATACAGCGCTGATAACAAGTGCAGTTGCCGTGATGATAATATCCATGCTTGCACTGGCTGGCGTACCGTTGAATGAGTCAGCTTCAATATTAATGTCTTTTGACATCGCGCCTGTCGTAATAACACTTTGGAGCTTCTCGTATATTGCATACTTCACTATTTTAGAAACAAGACAAACTCCAGGTAAGTCGATTATGCGTCTTAAAGTTGTTTCTATGAGTGGTCAGCAGCTGGGGCTTTCCAAGTCACTTGAAAGAACAGTATTTAGAAGTCTTTCTTGGCTTGCTCTAGGT
>CAXBMT010000006.1:0-30457 GCA_963976925.1 uncultured Bdellovibrionales bacterium | reverse complement strand
CTACGGAAAATAATTTCAATCGCTTTCTAGGAAACAAGACCTTTTTCTTTGAAGTAAACTTAAGAAACTCAATTGAGAGAATACAGGCTATCTCTTCAGTAGATAAAGCAACGAGTAAAAGATCTGATTTTAGTAAAGTATTTGATAAAATTACTTCCACTATAACAAGAACACCAATAGGGCTAGGCCCGAGTAGAACTGGCGCTGCCTCAGGCATGTTTAAAGAACTAAATCAAAATGATCAAAGGTATGACTCAGGTTTTATATGGGCATTAGATAACCTATATGTGAGTCTCGCTGTTGACTTTGGAATCGGTATGATTTTTTATACGACCTTGATTCTTGGTTTGCCATTCTATGTCCTATCAAGAACTTTTAGTAATTGGAGATTAAGACAAAACAATGAAATCGTAGTCTCAACCCCTCTTATTGGGGTGTCTTTAACGATACTTACGACATGGGGTGCAATTAGTATCCCTTATAATCCCATATCGTTTTTTTACTGGTTCTGGTTAGCCTACGCTCTTCAATTACTATCAAAAGATGATGAAGTTAAAGAGACTTATCATGTCTAAAATTTCTATTATATCACCAAATTGGAAACCAATGGTTGACGGCTTATCAGGCCATTCATTTTGTTTAGCAAATGAACTTGTTAACAATAACTTTGAAGTAAATGTTATCACTGAAAAAAAAAACAATTTTACGATTTCAAATAATGTAAAAGTATCACCATTAGTATCAAGTTGGACCTTAGAGAGCTTCACTATTCTAAAAAGACAGTTAAAAGAAGATCAGTCTCAGATTTTGTTCATACAGTATGCTCCTTTTGCATATAGCAAAAGAGGTGGAATTAACTTTTTTATTCCGTTCTTTGTACTTTACTGTCGCCTATTCACAAAACAAAAAGTTCATATTCTATTCCATGAGCTCTATTGGCCTTTTGAGTGGAAGCTAAAGTCACTCTTAATGCACTTCTGTCATAAAGTTCAAGCTATAGCATTATGTAACTTTTCTAATAAAGTTTTCGTTTCAAATGAGCCATTTGGAAAAAGACTTAAGAGGCTTTCAATTTGGAGAGAAAAACCCATTGTATTGAACTCACCAAGTAATCTACCAACACATCAAGATGAGGCCTCTATAAAGTTTATTAAAGATAATAACATTGAAGGATATAAGCTTATTTGCTTATTCGGAGGCTTTCACCCTTCAAAAAGGTTAGATCTAGTACTAGATAGTCTCGCTGATGCAAATGAAACATTAAGAGAGCAAAGCAAAGTAATATTTATTGGTCAGACAGTGGACCAAGTAAAACAGAATGTAAGCAACGAAACATATACAAGAATCAAACATATTCTTATCTGTCTTGGAGAGCAAGATGATCAATCTGCAGCCAACATTATGAGCATATGTAATTTTTTCATTTGTCCCTATATCGATGGAGCGAATGTTAGACGAGGAACTCTAATGTCAGCAATGAAATTAGGTCTAACAACGATAACATGTAAAGGCGAAAACTTTGAAAAGGTATTCGAAGACGTACCAAACCTATATCTATTAAGCCAACAGCAAGAAAAATTTAAAAAAGAACTGCTCCAACTATATGAAAGACTAATCAAACAAAACAACATGGTTAAGAGTGAAACTATGATAAAATTCTATGAAAACAACTTTTCATGGAAGATGGCCACCAAGAAATATTTAACAAGTTTTAATATTAATCATCTATAAAATGCGACTTAAGCTATGTTGAAAAAATTATACTATCTAAATTTATTTTTCTATCTATTCTTTATTACAAGCCCATCATTATTTTACTATATAAACCAAGGAAGCATAACTCCTTACCTCCCATTTTTCATTTCACTTCAAATTTTATTGATAACAATTCCTCTGCCAGTTTTTCAAATTAAGTATAAAACGTATGTTATTTTATTAATACCATTCTTCATTCTTAGTTTATGTCATTGGGCAAATTTCAGCGTTTATCGATTTGAACTTGCAGAGGGTGCAATGTTATCGATAATCGCAACAAACATTAATGAAACTTATGAATTTTTAAAACTAATCCCAAACTATTACTTCATTTTTCTTTCCTTTATAGTTTTAAATCTATGCTTTCTTCTAATCGCACAACAACCAAAAAACAGACTAAAAAACAAAACTACTGTAATCTTTATAATTACTATAGTTATCATAGTGGCTCCAAAATTCTATAAGTCGTATAAAGATGGAATAGATGTTTTGAAACTTACGTTTCCAGCAAGAAATATAACCTATATTCATGGGGCATACGAGCTATACACCGACTATCAAGATGATTTACAGAAGATGGATGGAGCTGATTACTCAGTATCAACACCTGAAGAAAATTTAAAAAGTATCCATGTTTTAGTAATTGGTGAATCAGCGAGGCGCAAGAACTTTTCGCTCTATGGTTATAAGCGAGATACAAATCCTCTCTTAATGTCTAAGCGTAAGGAACTCACCATTTTCGATAATATATACTCTGCTTCAAACTCAACTGTCATGAGTCTTAGGTGGTCCTTGAGTAAAAAAGTTGGAAAACAAGTAATCACTATTCCAAAATTATTTCAAAAAGCTGGTTTTCAAAGTATATGGTTAAGCAATCAAGGACAATTTGGCGAAAACTTAAATGCTACATCGGCACTAGCACTAACCGCAGAAGAAGCTATTTTCATTAACAACTCTGATTTTGGCTCAATGTCTTACGATGAGAGACTAGTTCCAATCCTTAAAGAGAAAACTACAAATGAGAATGCTCAGTTTATTGTTTTGCATCTACTAGGAAGTCATTTCCATTACAATAGAAGATACCCACAAAGCTTTAACCAGTTTAAAAGCTCTCCACCACGAACAGATCAACTTAAGGCAGAACAGATAAAAATTATTAACGAATATGACAACTCTATTCTTTATACTGATTTCATCTTATCAAATATAATCAATCACCTTAAAACAATAGGAAGACCTGTCACGTTGACATATTTTTCAGATCACGGCGAAATCCTTTATGACGGAGACGCTGAATCGTATGGCCATGGAGGAGGAAAGCATCCAACCGAAGAAGAATTAAAAATTCCTTTTTTATTTTGGGCCAACAATCAATACTACGAACTTTTTAAAAATAAAAAATCATTCTTGGAGACAATGAAGTCTAAAAAATTCTCAACTGTAGACTTTGTTTCTTTTTATACAACTCTATTAGATATCCAAATCAATGACATACAATTACCTGAGATTGATCATAACCAAATATATTTTTATAATTCTAGAGGGTCCAGAACTCTGTTTGAGGAAAAATAATGTACAAATTCTTTCTGTTTTTTATATTTTTAATATCCTCAACATATTTAGCAATAGAAGTTAAATATTCAAACCTGACATTCAATAAGATTCAAACAAATAACAAAGTGTGGAAACATAGAGGCGGAACGCCAGAAAACTCTCTCTCGGGCATATCAAAAAGTCTAACAGAAGGATATCAAGGAATAGAAATAGATATTAACTACGATGATAAAATAGATAAGTTTATTGTGGATCACGATTATGATCATGAGTCATCAAAAGCTAAAACACTCACACTTCAAGAGGTACTAACCGAAAACAGAGTAAAAGATGTTAAATGGTGGCTAGATTTAAAAAACTTAAAAAATGACAATTATCAAAAAGTTTTAAAATTATTAAAAAGCATTGAAGATAAATATGACCTTAATGATAAATACTTTATAGAATCGGATCAATTCATTCCCCTAAGAGCACTCGCAAATGCGTCTATACCATCAGTGTATTGGATAAACCCCCATTCAAAGTCCAGAATTCATTATTTAAGGATTGTTGAAAATAAAATCAAACTAATCTTTTCAAACTTTATAGGTGTGAGTATTTACTACGAAAGCTACGATACAAAAGCAAAGAAATACCTTTCACATATCAACAAGTTTATCTTTACTGTTAACGGCAAGGGAAAGGAAATATATATAAATGATCCAACTGTAAACATCGTTTTAACTGATGATTAATTGAGAACTATTAAACAGTACTTTTAAAAGCTCTCAATTATTCCAATATAAGTATATAATAGTCTAACTTATGTAATAGGCTTTGGAGTACTGAATGAATATTGATTGTCCCTTATGCAAAAAATCTATGACCTTTAATTATAAAGGTATCTATAATAGATGTGGCTTTAAGGACTATAAGTTCTCTCTTCTCAAGTGTGAGGATTGTGACTTTTACGGAACATGGCCCAAGCCAACAAATGAAGTCTACCCTCAATCAAGAGATGAAAGTAAAGCCTTTATAGAAATAGATACCAGTCCCTGGAATAATCGCCTCTTAAAGAAAATAAAGAAACATAAAGAAAGCGGAAAGCTTCTTGAGATTGGTTGTAACAGTGGTGACTTTATAAATATGGCAAAAGATAATGGGTATGAGGTCTTTGGTATCGAAATTGATGAAGTCGCTGCAAAACAAGGCATTTCAAAAGGCCGAAATATGATTCACGGCGATTTTCTAAAGATGAACATCACAGAAAAGTATGACATTATCGTTGCTAATCATGTACTCGAACATATTCCGGAGATTGAGCTCATCCCCAAAGCTTTGAAAGAAGTACTTGCACCAAACGGGGTTGTAATAATTAATGTTCCTAATATAGATGGGAACATAGTAAAAATAATGAAACAAAACTGGTGTCAAATGGCTCCTTTTACGCATATCTGGTTTTTCACAAAAAAATCAATGCATAAATTATTTCGTAAAGACTTTGAATCAATTCAACTAACTACAAATACTCACTGTGAACCAGATGGACTGTTCCCACTTTCAATAAAAACGATCGTAAAATATATAATCATACATCTTTCAAATTTAATTGGTATGGGGGATGAGCTCAGTTTAGTCGCAAAGAGCCCTAAGCCCTGATGCTATAGGCTTTAATTGTATGGTCTGCAACCATATCCCAGGTAAACTTAAGTGATATCTCGTGAGCTTTAAGACGTTCTGACTCTAATCTTTTTGGGTCACTCAAAAGATCTATTACTTTATTTGCGAATTGAAACTCGTCCCCAACATTAACTAGGCTATCTGGGTTTAACATCATTGAGGCACCAGGGGCATCAAAAGCAATAACAGGTAAGTATCCAGTTAGCATTTCCAAGATACCAAAAGGAAACCCCTCCATATAGCTTGGAAATATTCCAATTCTACAGTCCTTTACATACTCACCGATATTCTCTCTATCAAATTTAAAAACTGTGTCAATATGGTCACGATCCTGAGGGTCAAAAAAGTCCAGTACTGTAGAGCGGTCATTAATCATACCGCCACAGCCAAGAAGAAGTAGTTTTGCATCAGGAATTCTTTCTCTAATTGTCCTAAATATACTTCCAAAGTGAGAAGCACCTTTTCTGTAGTCAAAACTTCCAAGAAAACAAATTTTAAAATCTAAGGGTGGTAAAGCTTTGGTGTTAAAAAAATGCGACCTTCGGGATGGAGATAAACCGAAGGGAATAACGCAAACCTTTGATTCCTCAATGCCCAAGAAGGCCAACCTTCTTTTATCGTGTGTATTAGGGACGTTAATAAGGTCAGCATTCATTAGAGTTTGCCAAGAATCTTTTAATCTTTTTCGATGATGAAAAAAACGCAAAAGAGATCCTATCATTGAACGAAAAGACCATGGTTTTTTGGGCTTAATAAATTCTGTATGCTGAACAAGAAGAACTGTTCTTGCTACGAAAAGAGGTTTACTAGAAAATAATGTGCGCTTAAAGGGAAGGAATTCATGATCATATTCGACTACGTCATAGCTAGCACTATTCTTAATCAAATAGTTTTTTAGTGCTGAGGTATAAAGCGTCCTAAAACCACTTGAAGCAAAATCTACATTATCAAGACCAATTTCTAGGGGGCCGACAATATCAACGACATTACCCTTTCTTATTAATTCATCTCTTAAATCAATTAAAACCCTACTGATTCCAAGGTAATGTGATATAGGTTGTGGGGTGCAAAGAAGTATTTTCATTTAGTATCACTAATGTCTTTTTCATATTTTTTTGCTGCTAAAATGAAATATTTATAAGATGTCATCGTTAAAAAAATAATACCAGGTATGCCATCTTTCCAAGTGCCTTTAATCATCATTGTTAACCAAAAAACTAGTGGTCTAAAAATCATATTAATCAGGTAGGACTTGCTCCCACCATAATATTGTAATTCAATAGTAGTATCTCTTTCAAGTTTAAGTAACTCATCAGAAATAGTGATTGAGGAGTGGTGAATAATTGCTTTTTGAAGATTTGAAGTTGTACCATCAACGATTATTTCTTCATGAATCTCACGCTCGCTATAATGGCCTTTACCTCTTTTAAATAAACGAAGTTGGTGGTCTACCCCACGACCATTTGATAGTACTCGTCCAAGGAAAACAAGATGTCTTGTTAAATAATAGCCATCATAATTTACTGAACTATTAATCGTTTCAACAATTTCTTTTGAAAGTTCCTTTGTAAGCCACTCATCTCCATCAAGTACCAGAACCCAGTCCGTTGTCATTTGATCTAAGCAAAACTGTTTTTGCTTAGCATAACCTTGCCATTTTTTTGAGATAACTTTAGCACCGCAGTCATTGGCTATAGATACGGTCTGGTCTGTGCTAAAAGAATCAACTACTACTTTTTCAATTGCAAATGGAACTGACTCCAATACTTTTCGAATTGTCTTTTCTTCATTAAAGGTAATGACGGCTAAACCAATTGTACTCATATCTTTCTCGCTAAAGTGCTAAAAACAATTTTAAACTCTTGAATAGAATTTCGATCGATAATAAATAAGATAACAATATATAAAAAGGATGATAGCAAGAATGATAATATCAGAAGTAACCAAGAGTTTATATTTAGCGTAAAAATATAGGTTTTAAATAAAGAATACAAAAATATATGTGCGCATAGTATGCTAAAGAAACGTCTAACAACTGAAAGATGTATAAAATCGGAATTTAAAAAATAGGTAGTAACACAAATAATACTTTCTATCATGATTATCAAATAAAGATAAAAAATCAAATCATAAAAATACAATACAGGAATAGCTAAGACGACTTCTAAAAAGAGAGCTAAGGATTCAACCTTTAGAAGTATTCCAGGCATTGCTCTTGAATTCATCAATGTTCCAAAAAGATAGCGAACTTTACTAAGAAACGTTCCTAGTGCCGCTAAAGGAATTATCTCAATAGCAAAATCCCATTTGTCTGGAAAAAACGATTTAACACCTGAAGATGAACAACAAATAATAAGTACATACATTAAACCAAGAAAAACTAAAAAGGAGTTAATATTCTTAGCAAAACTCTGCTTAAAAAAATCGCTATTATCTTGCATTTTACTAAAGGCTGGAAAAAAAACTCTGTCAAAACTGTCAGTAAGGGCACTAGGAATAGATACAATTCCAATAGACCAAACATAAACTCCTAATACATTGGGGGTTAAGAAGTTTGCTAAAAGCAGTGGCACAATCATAGTCTTGGCCGCGACAATCATTTTTTTCAATTCTGATAAAAAAGCAAAATTAAAAAGCTTTTTAATTTCGTTTTTATAAAGCTTAGGTAAGAAAAAATATGGACAATAGTAAAAGCTTAAGACCAGGCCTACAATTGACCTAGTTAACAGCGCATAAGCAAAGCTCCAAGCTCCAAACCCCTTAAACGCACAAGTAATTTGAACAATGTACATAGCGAGTGATTCAGTCAATTCAATTTTCATAACTTTTGAAAATTCAAGATTTCTATCAAGCATCATTTGAGGAGGAATCTTTATTGACTCAATAAAAAGTACAAATGAGAGTATTAAAAGATAGGAGTAATATTGATCATCATACTTATAGTGATTAATAATATAACTGCCAAAAAGAACAAATATAAAAAATAATAACAAACCACGATAAGTTACAAGTCCATACAAAGACCTCATTTGAACTTTTGATGGATTCTCTTTTTGCTGTGTAAGTGGAATCGATAAACTTAAATCTGGTAGAAATAGATTAACGGACCAGACTAAACCTTGTAAAACTGCAAAAATAGCATAGTCGCTAGGTGCCAGCCATCTTGAAAGAAGCAGAATAGATACTGCTTTAAAACAATAAATCACGGCACTTCTGCTTACTAGCGCAAAAAAACCATGCTTCGCTTTTAGGTTTATATTTTCAAGTGTTTCATGATTCAAAATATAATTTCCGATGATTGAATTTACAATTCAGGCACATCACCGAGAACCTCAATATCTCGAAAGTTATTTTGAAAATCTTCTCGATCAATAATTCGTTCATCAAAAAGATATCTTAAAAGTAGCCCCGTAACGATGAGAAACAAGCTAACGACGATGGCAAAAGCTATCGTTCTACCCAAGCTATGTCTTTTATACTGAGCTGATGATAGTAAGAAATTATCAAAGTTGACATCACTTACAATTGTTCCTTCAATTAGCTGTACCTGGAGCAACTTTTGCTCAAGAAGTTTCAAGTACTCAATTGATGGCTTGTGCTTTTCAATTTCTTGTTCGAGGTTTTTAACTTTAGTGACTAGAATCTTTCTTTCATCAATAAGACCTTCTACTCGAGCCTCAAGCTTTACGATCTGATCCTCAAGAACTTTTCCTTGAAATTCAACATAGTCCTTATCCCGACCTTTTGTTTCTCGAAAGCCTTCAAAATTTACAATATCTCTAGCTTTTTCTAAAGTAGCAATTTCTTTATTAACAGTTGTGATTTGTTGCTTTAGCTCTTTAACAATTTGTGACCCCTGAGATGATTTGTCTCCAGCCACTTGCTCAAGAGCGGCTATATCAGTTAACAGGATATCTCTTTTTGCTCTTAGAGACTGATACACTTTCCATTTTTGCTTGAGTTTAGGGTCAACATCCTTCTTTAAAGCTTTGTTAGTCAATCGTAGAGAGATTTCCGCCTGAGAATATTCAATTTTCTTGCTTTCAAGAGCATCTTGATAAACTTTAAACTTGCCCTCAAGCCCGTCAAGAAGTGCATTTATTTGAGAGATTTCTTGAAATTTTTCCATTATTCCAAGGCTTGTTAAAGATTCTTTACGCTCTTCGATTAGTTTTGCTGTAACTTCTTTCTGATTTGTAAGAGAAACTTTGATTGTAGTTAAGCGGTGCTCGATAAGAGCTTCTTTAATCGCATTAATGACTTTATTTGTTGTATACGAATCAAGTGTTTTGACAGTAATGATAAACCTAGTATCAATGTTCTCATCAAGATCTATATTAAAAAGTTTAGGAATCATTCCTCTTAGTTTTGTTATTTTACATTGATCATCTAAACAGCTTGAAAACATTTCACTACTTCTTATAATTCCAGTTGACTCAACTGGGGAGAATGTCATATTTTCAAAATTAGGATCAGAGACTAATTTCTGTGCTGCTTTTTGTAAAAAATCAACAGACTTAACAACTGTTAAAAACTCTCCAGGACCTACTCTTTCTTTTTTTTCACCAAGCAAGTCTGAAATTGCATTTGTTGGTGAATCATTCATTCCTCCGATATTTCTAAATGCAATCTTTGCTGAGTATATATCATGCTGTCTCAAGTACAAAAATGCTGTTAAGGCACAAACGACGACAGGAATCGAAGCTGTTATCCAAACATACTTTTTCGCTAATTTATAAAGAAATTTCACATTGATAATACTAAATTCAGAGAAAATCGCATTTACATTTTTCATTTATCTTCCTCCTCTTTCATCTCTGGGGAAGAAAACATTGCACCCTTTAAAGATATCCCGTGGGATTCAAAGAAATCTTTAACTTCATTGATATCAGTTGTTGTCATGCTACTTCTACTGACAACGAGATTCATCGCTTTAAATAAATGAAGCAGACGATGATAGAAAGGAAGGTACTGACGCATGATTTGCATTGGTGGAGCACTCCACAATACGACATCATAACTCTCTATAGCATCGAGAGCATTATTTAGAGTTTCATCTCTTTGTTGTCCACCAATTGATATAACTTCTTGAAGATCAAGAATCGATAGGTTGTCTCCAAAGTCATAGACCATTGATTGTTCCAGAGGTGCGAGCGATCTAGCCTCTGCCATCTCAAAAAATTTTAAAGCATCACCCTCTTTACCAGAAGTGAGCACCAGAATCTTTTGTTTCGACATAATATCTGCAAGATAGCAACCAAGTGCGAAGACCGCCTTTTTCTGGCTGTCATAATAACCAGTGCTAGCAAAAACGATACGGTTATCACCAGCGTCTATTTGCTTTCTTAAAGACTCACCTAACTTTGCAACATTTTTAAAGTTTCTGATTCGACAAACAACTTCGCTGACTGTTTTACAGTCACCACCATCAATACGGGCAAATGCCGGATTACTTCCTCGCTTAAAGCGAAAAACTTGGCTGTCGTCGTTGCCACTCACGTCCTAGGACTCCTTGAGTACCACGCCCTTTAGTTTGAACCCATAACAGCGCATAAAATGCAGATCTTGTCTCACATCTGTAATTGAAGCGCGTTTTGAATCCATAACCAAAGTGAAAGAATCTAGCTGACGATACATTGGAAGCAATCTTCCCATTGAGCCTTCAGCCTTAACTCTATTTGGTAAATCTATAAATATAGGATTAGTATTTGATTTTTGTTCATCCATAAAATCTTTCATGGCATCGGCACTTAAATTGGTCAAATATGTATCTCTTATAAGAGTGACTTCACCAATATGCTCGCACTTCACACCGTTAATGTAGCCCGACTTTACCTCGACACCATCTAGAGCATTTGAAATTAACTCTTTAATTGAATCGTACTCATCACTTAGTACAGCTGTTACGCTTAAGCCTCTTTGATAAACCATAAAGGCTATTAGCGCATATAATGTATTGCATTTTGAAACTGACTTATTGTCACCATAAATACCGAAAGCATACTGACCATCATCCAGATCTTTTGCAAAGCTAGCACCTAGACTGAAAGCTTCGTGATGATTCTTTATTTTAAAAAAGAGCTCAGAGTAATCTCGACCGGCTTTAGAAATTCTCAGTTGAGAAAGACCAACATTCGTATTGTCTGACTTAGTTGCTTCGTTAGAAACAGCATCCTGAAATCGCTTCTCAAGAGAGATTGCTTTTTCATTATTTGTTGAAGGTGACGTAGGTTTTCTTCTTACCGTTTCAATTGAAGAGTCGGTAAAGTGTTTCTTTTCTAAATCTAGGTTCTTTTTACTAACTGGACTAGGTGTATTTTGAATTATTTTTTCTGCCTTATCATTCTCACCCGGAATAACGAGCTTTAGATGTCCTGATTTAGCTAGAATATTTTCATCTTCTGTTATTGCATTTTTGTCAGATTTCTTCCCTATGACAAGATGATGAGTTGTTGCTTCGTCGAGCTTAACTCTTTCAATAACAATTTCATGAATATCGTTTTGTCCTTCAAGAAGATTGATTAGATCATCGACAGAGACTTCCGCACTCTCACCTGAACTATCAATAACCTTAAGACAGTCATAGCCATATTTAAGATACTCAATAAGACGACGGTACTGTGCTTCACTCAGACTGCGTCTAATATCTCGTCTTTCGACGTGAAATTGATCAATTTTTGTAAGCGCTGACTTCGACACTTTTTGTCCTATCTCTCTTTTTTAAGCACTGTAAATAAACCTATGGCGTTATCTCGCCTATAGCTTTATCGTATCATAATCAGGGATTATGAGTTCAATCTTAATTATTGAACTAAACTGGGAAACCTTTACCGGATTGTTGATGAAAACGTTACAACTTGGGAAATTTTATCCCCCTTTTCATGGTGGAATGGAGACAGTTCTTAAGGATCTTTGTCGCGGATTATCAAACTTATCAAATAATAAAGTTACTGTTTTGTGCGCAGAACACTCTAAGAAAGCATCATCAAAAATTGATCAGAAAGTTTCAGTCATAAGACTAAAAAGCTTGGCAGTCCTATTTTCTCAACCCTTAATGCCTAAGTACTATTTTGAGCTACGAAAGTTGTTAAAGTCGACTGATGTTGTCCATTTGCACGCACCACATCCTCTTGCAGAAATCTGCCTGACGCTAGCAAATCCAAAATGCCCTATCATTATTACCCATCATAGCGATGTTATAAGACAAAAATTTCTAGCACCCTTGCATACATTTTTAGTTTCATTTTTATATCGAAGAGCTGATGCCATCGTTGTCCCTACAACCAATCATGTAAATACCTCTAAAATTCTTGGAAGATTTGCACACAAATGTCGTTGCATCCCTTTTGCACTAAATACAAATTCGCTTACACCTCCTGATAAGTTTAGAGTTTCAAGTAATGCTGAAAAGCCATATTTTCTTTTTGTAGGAAGACTCGTTGGTTACAAAGGTGTTGATGTCTTATTGAATGCTTTCACTAAAGTGAACGAAAGTTTTAATTTGAAAATTATTGGAACAGGCCCGTTAAAAGATGAGCTTAAAGTACTGACAAGAAATTTAAATCTTGAAGATAGAGTTGAATTCTTAGGCCGAGTTGATAGTAATGAAGATTTTAGTCGTTACTATGCTGAGTCAACGGCGCTTGTTCTTCCGTCTGTAAGCTCTAATGAAAATTTTGGCATGGTTCAACTAGAAGCTATGTACTACTCAAAACCAATTGTTGCGACTAACCTCCAGTCTGGGGTTCCTGCAGTTGCTGAGCCGGGAGTTTCTTCCTTATTAGCAGAGCCTGGTGATCCAAGCTCCCTATCAAAGTCAATGAATGAGCTGGCGAATGATGAAAACAAAGTTCTTAAAATGGGTATGGCAGCACGTTTAAGATATGAAAAACTATATCAGCTAGACACTTTTATCAACGAACACCAAAAGCTTTATAACGAGCTTTTGAAGAAGAGTATCTAAAATAAAAAACCCACTCATTCGAGTGGGCCTTTTAAAATCAATGAGAATTATTCCTTAATTATAATAATAATCATCGTTATAGTAATCGTTGTCGCCGTAATCGTAGTAATCTAGATCTGAATAGAAGTCGTCATTGTAATCCCAGTTATATGATCTAGAAGTATCAAGACGCTCAGAGCAGAAGTAACGATCGTCGTATGAACGGTAGTTCAATTCATCACGCTCACGTGCACAGGCATCGTAGCCAGACTGACAAGAACGGCCAGAGAAAACTCTTTCAGTTCTATTGTTGTAACCATCTACGAGTTCATAGTTACATGAGTCTTGTGGACTATAACGGTGACGGTAACCGTTGTAGACGAAGTATGGGTAGCTATCAATGTAGAAGAATCCATTACTACGAGTTGATCCATAACGAACCCACTGATCCCAATAAACATATCTATAAGGAATACGTGAATAGTAGTCGTATGGCTGATAGAAGCGACTTGTATGAGAAATCGAGCCGTAGTACGGGCTATGGTTGTAATAAACATAGGCACGGTATGGGTTCGAGTAGTGAGCACGGAAGCTGTAAGCTCTGTGATAGTTTCTTAGAGCCTGACGACGTTGATTGTAGTCGTAATAATTTGGACGAGGTCTACGATAATTTGTAGGAGGTCTAGTCGTTGGACGAGTATGCGGTCTATTAGGACGGTTATAATCAGTCGTTGGACGAGTTGGTCTAGTTGGACGGTTGTAGTCGTTATTAGGACGTGTAGGTCTTGTTGGACGGTCATAATCGTTATTAGGACGTGTTGGTCTGGTTGGTCTAGTTACATCAGGACGAGTTGGTCTAGTTGGACGTGTAACATCTGGACGAGTTGGCCTAGTAGGACGATCTGGACGCGTTGTTGGACGATCCGGACGAGTTGTCGGACGTGTTGGTCTAGTTGGACGATCTGGTCTAGTCGTCGGTCTTGTAGGGCGATCGCAATTTCCGCGTGGGCATCTTTGTGCGTTAGCACTTTCGATTCCACCAGCAAAAAAAGCAGCCATAAGCATAGTCGCTGCAATAATGATTTTCATGGTCTCTCCAACATAAAAAATAAGTAACAAACAGTTTTAGTACTGCTTTATTGCTATCACTTTGGAAGAAACTGTTTCAAAAAAAAATTGTGAATAATCGAGAAAATTGAAATTCTTACATCAATTGAGTATATATCTACACCATATTTTCAATATGTTAGCTTTTTAGCCTTACAGCCGTTTTATAACGCCAAGGCGCATTTTGACCCCAAAAATAGCTTAAAATACATAGCCCATTGAGAAATAAACTGAATCATTCGCTCTATAACTAGACCAAAATGATGATGATTGTTCGGCCTTTAATGTTTCTACACCAACCGCCGTAATTAGATTATTACTAAAACGATAAGCAATATCTGTTCTTATAAGAATATCCTTTCGATTTAAGTCATGCTTTAGATCTACTAACCAAGTTAATTGCTCTGATGGTTTAACTTGCAACCATAATCCAACTGCATTCTCAAAGCGTGAACTGTCCGAGTAGAAGTCATCACCAGAAGATGATTCCGTTAAGAGTCGAAAGTAATTTAAGCCAAAGTCTAAGTAGTAGTTTTGATGAGTCAAAGCGAATGTAGCGTGACTCTCTCTTTTATAATTTGGATTAATCGTAAAGAACTCAGACTCAAATTCTCTGTTTTGCTGCCTTAATTTAATAGGATCAAGAACATCAAAATCTTTACCAAGCTTTGCATTGGGATCACTCACTTCTAAGTTTGCAAGAAATGTAGTTGCCCCATTAATGGGAGTCGGTATCTTTTGTTCAACTCCAAAACCAATAACTCCATGATGGTTAACAACAGGATCAGCATTTACGATGACTTGTTTTTGATCAAGATCATAAAAAGCTTCTGCGTTTACTCTCATGTCATTTTCTGGTTTATATAGAAGATAGGAATTTAGCTTTCCAGCAGTATCATTATCACTCCAGTGCCATGTTAAATTAGCCCCTAGAGTCTTATTAAGAAGAACGTCTTTTACATCTGGATCATTGAGATTGTAATAGATCGGAACTTCTTTCTCGTTGATAACTGTTCTTGTTGGAGGTTTTCTCACCCACTCACTTTTACTCGTGACCTGACCATTTTCTACTTTTAGACCAGGATTCAGTTGTGGGACAAACAGGTAAGAG
Source organism: uncultured Bdellovibrionales bacterium (assembly GCA_963976925.1). Taxonomy (GTDB): domain Bacteria; phylum Bdellovibrionota; class Bacteriovoracia; order Bacteriovoracales; family Bacteriovoracaceae; genus UBA4207. The sequence continues at coordinate 15,329 of CAXBMT010000006.1, read as the reverse complement.
AGAATAAAATTGAGTTCAATATCACCCATCTTCCGATCCCAATGGATACCGATAAGGCCGTCTCTTTTTTCATCTAAAAGTGTAAATGATCTTCTAGAGTTAATATTATTGATGCCCCAAAAAACTTCAGTAGGATTCCAGTCTAGAACTTTTCTGCCAACTGTAAGAGTATTAGTTCCATCACTCCCCTTAATATAGGCTTCGCTTAATGAATAATTGATCTCTTGATCATCCATATAAAGTCTAAAGCTAGCGTCAAACTTAGCCTCAGCATTTTCAATAAGCATAAAGTCGCCCTCTTGATTAATATCAAGTGTGAGACGATCTTCTGAAGAGCGAGTTTTAACGCCAGGATCATTAAGACGCTGAAATTTTTCAACCATTAATTCAACTTGTGCAAAAGCAGAGCTGCACATCAAAGTCAGTAGAATAAGGCTTAAAGTAACTTTCATCCTTAAATTAAACAGTATATGGAGATGGTTTTCGAGATAATTTGACGCATCGTGTAAAAATAACCTGATCAACCATTTGGCCCTTAAATTGCTTTAGTATTAATCAAAGATATAAAAGGAAGATATTATATTTCAGGTACTTAGAAGTATATTCACACAAATATGTCTAGTTATCGGCATGTTAGCGCTTATTGGATGTGGCCTCATCAACGATGATCCTGTCCAAAATAGTGACATCTATCAAAATAGTGAGTTATCTGGCTCATGTTCAATAGATCCTGAAGCTTTTTCTAAGTTTCTAGAAGAAGATGTTCAAACACAAATCGTATGTCTTGAGAAAAACTTCGAGCAGTTTAACCGCTACGTTAAAAAAGATAATCCACAAGTTATTGGTAAAAAGGAACTTAGCGTTTTTGTTGAAGATTTTTTTCCAACTCAAGTCAGTAGCATCATGGACGGACTTGAACTACTTTTTAAAGTTAACCTAATCTTTATTGATGATAACCATGATCAAATATCAAATGACGGACTAAGAAAGCTTTTCAAACTACTTGTTCAGGCTAATAAAAATATCGTCTCAATTAATAAAGCTTTCATTGAATATGAAGAGCAGAAAATTTCCCTTAGTGATCTAAGATCTGAGTTTACAAACTCCCTATCAAGACTAGCACAGGCAGCAATAGAAAGTATTCCAGAACATAAGAGCACTGACATATCTATTGAAGGTACTATTAGAGATGTAACCAAGAGATTTAAATCTCTAAAGATTACAAATGAGCAGATTAGACTCATAAAAATCATTAAAAAACTTGTCATTGGAAGTGACTCTAATTCTCTAAACTGCGATGAACTTAGGCTTATGCTGCAGAAAGTGAGTGAAATCTCTCCAATCATTTTTGATCTTCTTTATACTGATCACTATAACTTAGTAACTAAGGAAGACTATTATAGCTTCACTCTTGAAAGGATTGAGCTAATTTTCAAGAGCTTAAACCTTGATCAAGATGGTGTCGTTCTTTCTCATGACGACGTAGGATTTCTAACTAAGTACCTAGACCTAAATATTGATCATGAGCTTCTTAAAAAGACTTCGCTATCAGCTAAAATCAATCTATTCACGCCTGAGGAGTCAGACAAAGGTTTTAATACGTCTGACTTAAAGCTGTTAAAGGTCTATGCCCACGCTTACCTTAAAAGCTTTTTAACTTGGAATGAGATCAATTTTGAATCTGCAAACAAACTAAGTCAGCCAAGATCGTTTTATGCAGAGATGTTGAATCTTTGGGCGATCGAAATTAATAAGCTTGTTGATACAACTATATTACCTGAAGAGCTTAAGATTAAACCTTTTGTCGATGATATAAAGGTCATTTGGGATATTACTAAAAAGGACATTCAGTTACTCGAAAGTATTATGCTCATAAAACCTTTGCTTGTTGGTGGCAAACCCATAAGTATTACCCCGCTTGAAATAGCGAGGTTACTGCCAAAGCTAAAAGACGTTGCACTTCTAGCATTTGATGCAAAAATCTTTGCTAGAGAAAAGAAGAGTAATTCCGAATGGTTGGATTTTTCATTAGCCACGCTCAATGCAATTGATAAAAATATTTATCGAGGTGATGACTTCGAAGTCGCATTTATGACAAGTGGTCTTGAAAGTATAAAGGTTTACTTTGACGATAAATATTTAAAATTTGTGAATGGAGCACTCGGAGGCTTCCCAGCCATCAAAAAAAGACTTTTCGGTGGACACGAAGAAGTTGTACTCTTCAAGGAATTTAGACTTATTCTCAGTGAAATTAAAAATGTCGTCGAAACATTATACCTAACGGATATTACTGCCGACTTATACACAAGTGAGATTCAATCAACCGTACTTTTGAAAAACCTCACTTACCGTCATCATGAAAAATATAGAAACTTCAGTCCTGATCGAATCAATGTATTTAAAAATGACTTCAAATACGTCCTTGCAAAATATCACTACTTCTTAGACAGCGAAAATCTTCAATATTATCAAACTGATATTATTCGTACGAAGCAGGGGCTCATCACTAGTATGCTCTTAAGAAGTGTAAGTAAAACCTTCTTAAAAGCTTATGGCCACGAAGAGAACGGCCATATGATGTTATCAATTGAAGAGATTGACTTCATGATGAAACAGTTTAAACCCCTACTCGAACCAATGGGGCTATGGACAAAAAAGATAGAGACCTTTGCTCGCAACATGCTTTTACTATCAGACCTTTTCCAAAGTAGATCAAATGGTAATGGCTCTATGGATGTAGATGAAGCCGTTGAATATATCTCAATGGTTATGGTGTCCGTAGAAATTCAAACAAGAATGATGCAAGCTTATGTAGATGTTTGCGAAAATCAAGGTACTGAGTCAGAGCCAAGTTTTACTACAAGCTGCTATAGACCAAAGTTTTTCGACATTATGTTTAATCAAGCTGCTCTTGGAAGTCATTTACCCAAACTTAAAGCCTACATTGAAAATGCAAGTTCTGATGAAAGTTATAAATTTTTAAGAGCGGTTGAAGGCTTTGCCAGAGACTTTGATGATGAAGCTATTCCTATGGCGAAGCGAGATATTGTCTTACTTGTTGGTGCCCTATTAAATATTGAAAGTACTTTTGTTCGTTTTGATCAGGTCAAAGAAAATAATGTTCTAGATCCAAAAGAGTTAGACCGTGCTTTTTATGTCTATCGAAAAGGCATTGTCTCTGTTGCTGAACTAGATGAAGACCAAGAGCAGTATAGTAAATCTATTTTCTTATACATGGTAGATGAAATGAAAATGCCGACTCCATCATCGCTATTCATCTTTCACAACAACCCTCTTCGTGGTACCATAAATGCGAAGCGACTCAATATTGGGACACTTCTTTATTATCTCGTACAAGAATAAGGTTTAAATGTCAGAAACATCAGTCATCATTAGTCAGTCAGTCGCGGTACTGATTGATGGAAATAATATGGAAAGAAGTATCGAAGGTGTAACTAAAAAGAAAGGTTACATGATCAACTACGATACACTTATCCCTAAGCTACTCAAAACAAGAGGCCTCAATAGACTTATCTACTTTAGAGAAGGTAAACAAATCTCACATAAGTTAGCTGAGAGGCTTCATACTCAATTTCACGGCTCGGTTAGACCTTGCCACAAGAGCGCAGACATCCCTCTTTCAATTAAAGCCACTCAACTATCTTCAAAGGTTGATGCCATTATAATAATGTCAGGTGATAGTGATTATGTTGAGCTCGTTCGACATCTTAAGAGTGAAGGTGTGCGAGTCGAAATTGCAGCCATCAAAGAAACAACTTCTCAGTTACTGATTGATGAAGCCGACCATTTTTTTGCCATCACTGATGCAGACTGGTTTACTCTTGGTTCAAATCAACCAAACAAGAAAGAGCCTACAGCAAAAAAGAAAACTACAAAGAAAAAGAGTTCATAAGTCTATTTATAGCGCTTGATCGAGCTGAGCAAAAAATAGAGCACTTAAAGTTAATGAGTGCTGTATTTCTTGATTCATAATCAGCTCTATAAGGCTTGATTTGGGTATTTTAACCACTTCAAGCTCTTCTAATGGATCAAGCTGAGGCTTCCCTTCTAAAGTACAATCAGTGGCCAAATAAAGACTACAGCGATTCGACTGTATGGCAGGATTAGGATGAATCACGCCAAGCTTTTTCCATTTATTAGAAACAAATCCGGTCTCTTCACGAAGCTCTCTCTTTGCAGCTAGCAAATGGTCTTCACCAGGCTCAACAGCACCAGCAGGTACTTCAAGCGTTATATCATCAACTCCATGACGGTACTGACGAACAAATAAAAGCTCATTATCACTTGTTATAGCGACAATATTGACCCAGTCTAGAAAATCTAAAACATCGAAGTGGCCGTGCATTTTCTGCGTGGTTGATTCTCTTTCTATTTGGCGATATCTAAAAATACGTCCCCTAAAAGCTACTTCGTCTTTCAAAGTACGCCATTTTTTAATCATTAAAAATCGACCTTGATGAAGCCAAGATCTTTATCATCAACTTCTGAAAGCTCACGATTAAACTGATCTCTTGCTTCTAGGTAGCGCGAGTAAGCTTCTTCACCAATTAATTTAATAAGTGCTTGATCATAACGTTGTCTGACTTTAGCTGAAAAGAGCTGCTCTTCTTCTGATGGCTTGTAAGTGTAGTTCTCTCCGTATTTCTCAATCATTCTTCATGAAATTCTTCAAAGGCATCAAGCTTATCTTGTTCATACCCTTCTCTCATTTTCCAATATTCTTGTAGAACTTTAGCTTCGAGTCCAAGCTCTCTAACAAAGAGTTGGTTCATTTTATCTGACCAATCTTTTTCGACTTTTTCGAAATAAGCTTCAAGCTTAATCATTTGATCTTCGGTTAGAACCATTCCCTCTTCTTCTTCAGTAACAGGTTCGATCTCAACTGTTGCTTTTGGAGTTGTGGTTGGAACTTTTCCAAGGGCTGTTTGAGCTTCTTCCAAAGCAATCTTCGCATCTTCTTGCATTGTTTCTTTAGATTCACTGTGTTGACCAATGTCATTAGGGGGAAGTTGATTTCTCTTAACGAGTAAACCAATAACAACAATCAAAGTTAGAGCTGATGTAGCGATAGCAAACTTTTTCATTATAACTCCGGCGAGAAATTTTCAAAGATAACATTATCACAGACCTCTATAGCTGACTTGTAATCTTTTATATTGCGTATGGTCCAGCCGATAATTGGCATTCCCAGAGCTTGTCGCCAAGGTAATGGACGATCACGCCTTTTAAGCTCTGATGCTTCATATGAGATAAATTGAGGCTTAATTGCTGGCAATAAGAGCATTGATTTAACCCCTAGCTTTTGCCAGCCAGGAATTTCGGCGTCATCCATAGAGCCAGACAACATCCCCTTAACAACATGAGGATAATGACGCTGAATATAATAAAGAGCTCCATGATGAAAAGATTGAATCGCCCACTCTCCACCGGTTTGAGTCTGATATTGATCCATCATCTCAACGAGAGCTGTTTCAAATACACCATCACTTTTTAGTTGCTTCGTCTCTATTAAAAGTGGAACCCTTCCATTCACTAACTCTAAAACATCTTTAAGCGTTGGTACTTTTTGATCGGTCTCATAAAGCTTAACTTTTAAAAGATCAGTAAGAGTGAGCTTTTGAATTTGTCTTGGATCTTGTGCTAAACGAACAAGATCAACATCATGAAAAACAATAATTTCTTTACTTGATTCATGAAAGTGAATGTCTAGTTCTATTGGATAACCAGCTATGCAAGCGGCTTCAAATGAAGCAAGGCTATTTTCAGGAACTTCGACTCCCTTATGTAAGCCTCTATGAGCAATTGGTCTTGATAAAAACCAAGGTTTCTCTGTCAAAATTACTTCCTATTTGTAGACTCAAAGATTTTATCAGCAGAAGTAGGAACAAATCCAGTGTAGATTTGACCATCTTTTTCAAAGCGCTTAGCAAACTCATAATAACAAGAAGGTATTTCAAAGCCTCCCTCAACAAAATCAACCTTGAATTGACTGGCCATGGTTGATGACTGCATAAGTCCCTGCTCTTTTGTGCCTTTGACTTCACCACCAGAAGTATTGAGTTTGATGCCATTGAGTTTTAAAAATGAGTTGAGCTGATCGACTTCACTTAGCTTCTTGAAGTTATTAAGTGAAACAGTAAAGTGATTGGTCCTAAAGCCCCAGGCATAAAACCAAGCGGCGTATTCACTTTCTTGAAGTAATTTTTCATAAGTTTTAAATGATGGAGTCCATGTGCGTCTAAGTTTAAAAAGTTCTAATAAACTGTGATCTGCGCAAGTAGTGATCAAAGACTCCATGATAGTCGCCATTTGGTCAGAAAACTTTTCATCCTCATATAAAAACTCTGAGACGAAGACTAAAGGCTTATTAGCTGCTTCAAAATGTACAGCCTTAAGCTTTTTATCCTCAAATTCGTACTCACCACAAACCTTGTAATCAAATTTAGAAAAGAACTCCTCAAAAGCCTCTAATCCAATTGATGGATGTGACAAAGTTCTTAGAGCTATATGGTCGTTAACAATAGCTTCGCCTTGATCGCTAAGAAGTTGATGAATCATTTGAGCAAGTGGCGTCACTTTGCAGTAATCCTGCCACTCTCTTTGCAAGAAGTTTTCAAAACTCATCGAAGTCTCCTAGCTGATATGAATTTAGGGATATCACGACCAAATAAACCATCAGCTAAAACTTTCCCGGAATGAAAAGCTAAACCTAGACCGTGAGCAGTAAAGCCTCCCACAAAAAAGAGTTGCTCGTCAGTGGGAAGAGCTCCAACCATAGGTTGTCCATCTACTGAAAAGCCCATAATTCCACTCCAACGGTGAGTGATCTTAGCCTTTCGAATAGATGGAATATGATCATGGAGAAATTTTTCTAATGCTTGTTGAATGACATCACTAGCTTCGTCCGAGTAACCCTTCTCAACATCTTTTTGAAGCTGCCTAAAGCCACCAATCACCATTTCACCAGTCGGAAGCTGTCTGAAGTAATCAAGCACAAAGTTTGCGTAACAAGGTCCTTCCATAAATCTTGGAACAGGCGCTGTGGCCAGGATCTGACCTCTTGTTGGAAAGATTTTATCGTCAAAGAATTTATTCAATAGTGGGCTATATCCATTAGTTGCGTAAACAACTATGCTGCAATCTAAGGTCCCTTTATTGGTCAAAACCCTTTTTCCATCACCGACATTTTCAATGGCGTGAACTTCATGATGCTCAAGTACTTGAACATTCTCAGATAAACAATCTTTTATTTTATGTAAGAGTTTAATGGGATGAACAGAACCATCTTCGACGTATTTAATCCCGCCAACAAATCCCTCTGCTCCCAATCTTGATTTGATGCCGGCTTCATCAATTGACTCCACTTTAACATTCATTGACTTCATCAATGCAGCTGAGTTTTGTAACTCTTTAAACTCTGTATCTGTAGAAGCTAGAGAAAAACTCCCTTTATGTTCAAAGAGAAGCTCTTTAGCAGAGTCTTTAATGATATTTTCTTTTAAAAGGCGCATATTCTCTTCAGAGAACTGCCAAATTTCTAGCGCTTCTTCTTTGCCGTGTTTTTCAACGAGGCGATTAAAATGCTCTACCGATCCACATGTTACAAAGCCAGCATTTCTTCCTGTGGCGCCAGCTCCAATTTCATATTTTTCAAGGACAACGACTTTCATGGTCGGGTCCTCTTTACCAATCCAATAAGCAGCAGATAAGCCCGCGATACCTCCGCCAATGATGACGACATCTGCCGTCTTCGGAGTTGAACTTGAACGATCATTCCAAATAGAGACACTCACATTAACCTCAAATGTATTTAACCATTTCCATGGCGGTACAAACACAACGCTGTGGTGAACATCGTGTGCACTCATAATCAATTGGAAACCAAAACTTTGGAAACTCTGCCACTGAATCAAAACCCAGTTTTTTCAAGTATCGTTGAGATGAATTATTGGGAGACTCAAGCCATGAGTGACATAGGATGCCTTCAGCTCCTAAATTCTTTAACAGCCTAATTGATTCTAGTGATAACTTAAGACCTAGACCGTTTGCTTGAAAGCTTTCTGCTACAAAAAGACTTTTAAAGTACGCCATTTTATCTGATGGAATAGACCACTTTGACGGGCTTAAGCCTCTTTCAAAGCCTTTTTGCCAGTCTCCAGGTGCGAGCGTAAGCCTTACAGCACCGAGCTTAGAGTTTTTGAACGCACCTAAAGAACAACCTTGGGATTGCTCTAAGATTTGCTCAATTTCACTCACCTCGTAATAATCAAGGCCGATCCATTGATCAGTAAATATTTTGATAGCTTCAAGATCATTTGAAACCAGGGGTCTAATCTCTAAGTTCATGGCAAAAGCCTAGCATGAGCTTTCTTGAGAGAAAATGACTCAGAGCTAAAAAAGCGTTATTCCTTTGTCTCCGGCCCATTGAAGTAGGACAAGGGTCGAGAAGACATCTGAGTTTGTTCTTGTATGAAAGGTTCCAGCTCCAGCTAATACGGTAAACTTACCCATTTTATGCTGCACAAAACCGACCTGCATTCTAGAGCTATTGATGAACTTTTCCATGGCATTGGCTATAACCAATGTTCCAATGGCCCATCTCTCATCGAGTTCGTATCCTAAAATTAGTTGATTCACACGTAAGACGTCGTCACCATTTGCACCTAAAAGAGTACCCATTTCTTCTGCAAATACTCCTCTCTTTTCAGAAGTCTTAACTCGTTCAAAACGGTGATCTGTCATGAGAAAGAAAGACTTCACTTTGATGGCCATCTTAAAACCAACATACTGACGAAGCATTTTCGCTCGACAAGTAACTTGATCACAGTCAAAAGTATCAAGATCGTTGAAGTCTCTATTAACTAGAGCTGCACCAGCGTAGAAGCGCGCAAAGGCAACTGGAGCGACCTCAAGCTCTAGCTTAGCCTGATTGACGACCAATGAGGTTTGAGCCGTTATAGATGGTCTCACATAGCCGTAGAAAGCTGGGTTTACGTCTTTCTTATCCCAAAGCTTAAGTCCATAGCCACTTGTAGCAGAGGCAAAGAAACCTATGGGATAGGATCTCACTAGAGATTGAGCAGAATAGTCGAGCTGGGCCCATGCACTAATAGGCAAAAGGAGTGCGAGAAGTAGTTTTTTCATGGAATTATCTTAAGAGCAGATAAAGCGAAAGTCGATTCTATTTGTTCTGTACTCGTTGCAGCTTATTTCTTAAAAATGCGACAGGGATAATCATCGAAACGAGTATATCTTTTACATTCTCACTCGGTGAATTAGACAGCCTTGGTAGATCATAAATCTCTTTTGCCACGGCTAAAATCAAAATCGTAAAAATTATCTTTTTGGGACTAATGCCTTTTCGAAACAGAGCGTAGGTAATCACTGCGCTAATGAGAAGATGGGCCACGATATCTAAAGGAATGGGACCTAAAGAGTTACTAGAGATAAACTCGAAAATGGGATGAATTAAAGGGATTTTCACAGGACCCAACCTATCGTGGAAAGGCCCTAAATCATAGAGAGTTGGTAAGCTTTACAGACTAATCCAGCTTGAATTGCTCATAAAACTTATAAGCAAACCATAGCCCTAGAGCGCTGAAAAGATGCCAAATAGCGTGTCCTTGAATGATATGATTATGCGGATCACAGAATGTTCTCGTCACATCCATAATCGACCAGGAGACGGCAAATAAGACAGAGAATATGGCCCCTAGGAAGTAGCCGTATTTTGTGTTTGGGTTCTTACGCCAAAGTTGAATTTCCGTCACCGTAATGCCAATGCCAATAATCAAAACCAGAGCTTGAATTGGAAAGTTTACCAAGCGACCTAAAATAGTCAGTACACCAAAAAAAGCAACCTGCCCCCAGTAAGCTTTTTTGAATGATGACATATTCAACTTTCCCATTCTCCATAAATTAAGTGAGAACATGAGACAGACAAAAACATACATTCCAATAAAATCTAAAAACTGAGAAAAAAAGTTATTTGAAGCGTGGTAAATAAGAGATGTCATTCCCACAATAAATAGTGATGGACCGAAAACTTTGAGGCTTGGATTATTTTTCTTAGCTGATTGCCAAACAAACCAAGCGAGAAAAACATAAGCAAGATTGGACCATGTATTCGCTGGGTTTGTAACCCATGAACATAAATGTGCTTCACACCATTGAACATTTGGGGGATAAGCTTGATAAAGATCCGTCCAAGGGCAACCTGGCTGCATACCTGCAATTGCGTTACTTGCTTCCATTTAAAAGAGCTCCAGAAATTCCATCAACTGCATAGCGTGTACCGTTAGCAATACTTGTATAAATCTTACTTTGAACAAATGAAGAAGTTAAAAACCAATGATCTGTTTTTGTCTCATAAGAGTAATCTACAAGAATCTTACCATCATCTGTTTCTGTCATACGATATGTTCCAACTGTATGATAAAAAGCATTATCAAAAGGAACTGGATCATCAATCAATTGCTTTGATTCATCATCTTTAAGCAAGCGATAAGTAACAATAACCTTTCTCTTTTCACCAGCTTTAGTTTTTACAGATTGAACCTTAACCAGATCATTATAACTGTGAAGACCTTTGTTCCAAATACGACGCTTAACTACAAATTGATCAAGAAGTTCTGGGCTTTCGTCTTTTACTTTTAAGTTTTTAACAATTTGTGACTCAATCAAATTATCATTATGGTGAGCACAAACAAAATCTTTGGGAGTTAACTTTCTCTCTTTTTTGTAAGAGTTATTACAGCGTTGAGTAAAGTCCAAAACATACTCAAGGGCACGATCAAAGTTACCCTTAAATTCAGTTTTATAAGTAGCTAGATAAAAAATCGAGTCATCCTTATTCCCGGACAGAACTCTTACCTCTCTAATTTTTTCTTCTTTATCAAGCTGAACACCATCTATAACAGGTAAAGATGCACCAACAACTAATGGAAATAATAGAACAACCAAAAACTTCACGATTGCTTCTCCGTAAGATCCATTGGCTTTTGCAATGTAAATAAACCGTCTAGGACATCTAAGACCAAACCGTCTAAATCCCCCTTACCAGGTAAAGCTTCCATCATACCGTACATCGCTGCTGTATTTTTTGGACCATCACTTTCTAGGTCTTTACCAAAGTTCTTACCTTCTCTGGCGACAAGCTTACCAACAACACCTTTGGGCATAGCTTTAATAAAGCCTTTAGCAATTCCGGTTTTAACACCGCTTAATTTAGCGCCAAAATTTCCAGCTTCATTGATTGATTCTTGAAGATCACTAAAGAAATTATCAATGACCTGTGCGTGAGCATAAGTCACAGTTAAATGTAGTCCTGAAGGGTTTTGTTGACGATCAAGATGCCAACCACGATTTGTCATGCTGTCGCCAACTTTATAGATATCAAGTCCGTCACCGACAAGGCACATAACTGACATATTCGGCTCAACAGCGAGTTTTACGCCTGGAAGCGCTTCAATTCGTTTTTTAAATTCATCAACTGTATCTTTAATAGTTGAAGCAACTCTCATATAGCCTTCTACGCCAAGATAATTCATGATGGCCCATGCTGCTGCAATTGGACCGCCGGCGCGAGTCCCTAGCACACTTGGAGAAGCGTACATTCCACCTGGCCAATCTGTGCTTGCAAAGTATGAGTGTCTACGAAGTTCTTTGTTTTTAAAGAGTACAACGCTAGCACCTTTTGCAGCGTAACCATATTTATGAAGGTCTGCAGAAATTGATGTTACGCCATCAACAGCAAAGTCAAAATCAGGAACATCAGCGCCTAATTTTTTAAAGAATGGAAGAAGAACACCGCCAACACAACCATCAACATGGAGAAGCGTATTGTATTTCTTTGCAAGTTTACCCATTGCGCTTATTGGATCAACAACACCTTGTGGGTACTGGGGAGCTGAACCTACAAGTAAGATTGTTCTGTCATCGATAAGTTTTTCTAAAGCTTCAAGGTCAACACGATAGTCTGATCCAAGTGGAGCTTTTACAAGATCAAGCTCAAAATAGTGAGCAGCCTTATCAAATGCAGGATGAACTGATAAAGGGACAATAATTTTATAGCGTGCATGACCTGGCTTATTCTTTTTCCCCCACTCTCTAGCAGCTTTAACCGCCATGAGAATGGATTCTGTTCCACCACTAGTCATACTTCCACAACCGATATCTCCACCGTTAAGAAGATCAACCATCATGCTTACGACTTCATTTTCAAATTGCTTTAAACTTGGAAAGGCTGAAGGATTTAATCCGTTTTCGGAGAAAAACATTTGGCTAGCGCGACGAATCACTTCATCCATCTCTTTGTCGCCTTTGAAGACGAGACTAAAAGCGCGGCCTTCACCCCAACGAATATCTTTTTGTTTGATTGTTTCCATCGCTTCAAAAATACGATCGGAAGTAATACCTTTTTCAGGTAATGCTTTATTGCTCATGGTTCCCCCCCAAAAAGCGAAAATGACTAGGCTCATCAAATCATGAATGAGCTACTAAAACCTTAAACTAGTTTAATATTTCAGAATAATCCTAGGACTCGAGCGATTTTTAATCGATCGGCCTTAATACCAAGCTTAGCGAGTGGATTGATATGGAATAATATCAAGCCAATCCCAGATGGTAGCTTCTCTTTCTTCACAACATAAAGAAAGGCTGACTTAGTAAGTTTAGCCCCAGGCTTTAGATTATCATCAGCCTCAGCAATTACTGTCTCAACAACGGTATAAACACCATCGACTTCCTCACCTTTAAGTTCGTGGTTTTGATTATAATCAAAACGCTTAAACAGAGTTTCGCTGTTGGCAATTGAAGTTAGAATTCTAGAAATATCAGTTCCATCGATCGGAATCGAAGGATCATTAATAATTCTGGCTTTTACTTCTACAGCTTCTAAGTAAGTTTTTAGAAGCTCAGTTCCTCTATGCTTTAGATAGAAACTATGAAGATTCGGAAGGTATTTATTATTTTCAAGTTGAACAAATAAGATATTAAAGAATTGACCATTAAAACAATCAATATCATAAGCTGGATTATCCGGTGAACCAATATCATTACAAGCTTCACCAATCTTACCCATAACATCTTCTTTAATCTTCCCAGAGGCAATCAAAGTAGAAATATATTCATTCACTTCATCAATTTGAATATAGTTATCACCATTAGAGTTCATTCTAAAGAGGTCAGCACCAAGTCTTAGCTCTGACAAAAGACGCTCAAGATCATCAGGCCAAAGTTCTAGCTCTTCAAGAATGCCTTTATACTCTGATGCAATAATTCGAGTGTCCTCTAAGTCGAGAACAAACTCTTGGCTGGTACTTTCTGGATTTGTGCCACCATAAGCGACGAAGAGTTTTTGCACTCCCCAGCGCATAAGCGAAAGAATATTAAAGCCATATGAGTGACGCTTAATTTTAAAGCCTATCGTTTGATAACCATCACGATCTAAAAAGAAGTGATAGTTCTTAGCGATAAAGAGGAAGTTACCCCACATTTGAGTTCTTCTAGCTTCTGAAAACTGCGAATACTCAGGAAGGTTTGGAAGCGAGATACCATCAACAGGAGACTCACTTGTCATCACAAAAGCGAAATGACGGTAAGTAATATTGTTAAAGAAAGAGATCTCAAATGCTTCTCTAATCAATCTAAAGACTGTTTCAAAGTCATTATAGGTGTAAAGCTTAGCGTCTCCGCCGATAATCTTTTTCTTAAAGTTGATCAGCGATGCACTTGCTCTTTCCCAATCAACATCATCCATAACATTCTTTAAAACAGTTATGAGATTATCAAAATCTAGGACACCCTCTTGTTGATCTGTGTAATTGTACATGAGATTACGTGCACGCTTAGCAAGCTCCATATAGAACTTACTTTTCAATATCTACAGTAATTTCATCGCCTGGAGGACTTGGACGCTCTGATACGTACATAGTATCCATAGCAACTTCTAGAAGATTTGGAACTTTATCTAGCAGTGGCTTCATATCCCTAGCAGTTAGAATATTTTTATTTCCACCAATTAAAAGCTTTTTAGCAAATAGAAATGACTTAATCGTTTCAATATCAAAGTCTTCATCACCAAGCTCAAGACCTTCTTTTAATTCGACTAAAAATGAAGGTACATCTAAGGAATTATCGTTTTCTGGTCTTTGGCTAATGACTGAATTAAAGCTTCCAATCATTGATCGAGTTGTTCTTAAAATCTGAGCTTTATATTCCCAGTAGCGTATTGCATTGCCTTTTACGCGAGCATCTCTTTCTTCTTCAGTTTCATCTGTATCTTCAGGAGCCTTTTGAATAACAATTTTCAAGATATCTGAAAGCTCTCTACCCTGCTGATTAAGAATACGAATAATTTGGGCAACCAGTGGAATATTAGCAACTGCAATATTTTCAGCTGGATCCTTTAGCAGAATACCAATCAACTTATAAGCTGGTCTTAAGATTTTATTAATATCAGCAGCGTCTTCTGGAAAAAAGCGATTGATAAACTTCTCGAGTTCAGCTCTTTTTATATATAACGGGTTTTCACGACGGACATAATCAGCGAACTGCTGAAGGCTTGATTCAAGGCAGTTGATATCAGCATCAATATTTTCTTCAAGAATTTTATGAAATTGATCGCCAGCAAGTTTACAACCTGTCTCTAGGCCACCTATGTCGTAAAATTCTGTGACTTCTTTCTCGTCTTTTACTAATCCACAGCCACTAAGGCAGATGATTAACGCGAAAGTAAAAAAACTTCTCATCGACACCCTCTGTTTCTGGCACCCCTCTCACCGGACCAGGACAGCCAAATCTTAGTAGATTTAAACTGTACAGTTCTTAGAATATTATCTATTTTCTCAAAGGGCCAAGAGACTTGAAAAAAGTTTCAGGGTTCTACGTAACTTCAACCAACTAACGCATCGCAAAGGTACCTATGACCACACTTAGCGCCGAGGCGCAGAGCGTTAATAGCGTCTCATTTACTTCAAAGCAAATAGATATATTAGAAGCATATCTTGAATTGGGTCTAAAACAAGGTGTGGCAGGCATTACCCTGCAGAAGATGGCCACTCATTTGAAGCTATCTTTAGGCACTATTCATTATCATTTTGGCGGTAAAAAGAATCAAATTCATCTTTCAATGGTGTCAGCACCTATATCAATACCCTTTTTGATTGGGCGCAAATCAAACAACACCATGCTTTATTTTGGATCTATTATTTTTATCTTTGTACCTATGATGAAAAATCTCGTCGCTTTAACCAGGCCTATCTTGATCTTGTTCACCAAAGACTTCGTGTGATGGTTGTCATGGGTCA
>CAXBMT010000005.1:0-30733 GCA_963976925.1 uncultured Bdellovibrionales bacterium | reverse complement strand
ATAAGTTTTATTGGTATAGTCTGTTGTAATAGTTGCTAGCTTTACTTCTTGTACTTGCGCCAAAGCTGAGGAGGGTTGTTCTTCGTCCGTCTCTTGCACTTCTAATGGGCTCGCCGCATCTCCCTTAATATTTGCAACTTTTTTTGGCTTTATAGTCGGAACTTCTGCTTTTGGTGGTGATTCACTCTTAGCTTCACTGACTAGAAATACGGGTTGTCTTACTTCGGTTAAGGAGCAGCCCATTACAATTAAAATGAGAAATAAATATCTAAACATCGTGCTATTGTAGGGGGGACTAAAAAGAATTGAAATGTTTTTTAATATTTGGAAATAATGCAAAGCATATATTTGATATATTTATGAATAAAACTATTAGATACACTGATCGAGAACTTCCACAATATGCACACCTGCCTGGTGAGACCCCGCATCCAAAGAAATCTGGCGGACATAGTGAGAATCTAAAGGATCCCATCAGTCATTCAATCAACCTTTCCAATTGGAATACTCATAGCGATTATCTCTTTGGAGTTGACCTTTATAATTTAGGTTATTTCTGGGAAGCCCATGTTTGGTGGGAAGCCGTATGGAAGGCCAATCAAAAAGGGCCTGAGCGTGATTTTATTCAAGGGCTCATCAAGATGGCGGCAGGAGCTCTAAAAGAGCGAATGGGACAATCAGAGCTGGCTACAGATCACTGTGTTCGTGGTCATGAGTTGATGTCTAGAATGTTTGTCGAACATGATTTATCACATATTTTTGGCGTTTCGCGCATTTGGTGGAACAATAGCTTAAATAATATTCCAACTTATCTGGAGCTTGATTTTGACATCAAATGAAACTCTTTTGAGCCTTAAAGAAAAGATCAATCAAATCGTAAAAGACAATCCTGCGCCTAGTATGAGCAAGATAGATAAAGAGATCTTTCTTTTTGAAGAAGAGCTTCGTGAACTTGGTCTGACGATGATTGTTGAAGCTAATATTAGTGAATTAGATCAAAACTTAGCTGACCATGTTTTTAATCAGCAGCATAATTTTATAGGTAAGGACTATCTTCTTAAATGGGATATTAGAGTTAAAAATAACTCAACATGGGGTCTTTTAGTACTTAATCAAAAAAGTCAGGGACAAAAGAGCTTGCTTGAGTGTCCGAATGAAATGAAAGAAAAGCTAATCCCATTATTTTCAGTTTTTGCTCAAAAGATAGCAACCCTCCTAGAAAGCTAATTTAAAGATTGTTTCAAAATTAACGTTATTTAGGGCGTTTAGCTCTAATTCACTGTTTTAATTAGGTTTCATACGTCACATCTTTGTCGTTTTAGGTAAATCTAATTTTTTTATATTCCGTATGATGTAGATAAGAAAAGTGCCTTGTGCTTTTCATTTTCAAAGTCATGGAGTTTATATGGCCGTAAGAAGCTTTAAAAACATAGGTAAATTTGTCAAAGATGGAAGACAAAAACATCCACAATTTTATTCGCAAAATCAACTTTCAAAACTTTTAGGTTATAAAAACGGTCAGTTTATCTCAAACGTTGAAAGAGGTTTGTGCGGGATACCACTTAAAGGCATTAAAAAGCTTATTGAAGTGCTCGATTTAAATGAGAACGACTTGAAGCAGGCCATGATTAAGGATTACGAAGAAACCCTCGATAGTCATCTCAATAGCTCAGTAACATCTGTGACTGAAGATCGAGAGATGTCTTCGGGTTTGTCCGATGTTAATCAGTCTCAATCTTTATAAACTTCTGGGCACAAGTGCCCATGAAAGGTTATACTTAACTCATTAATTTTTAATGGGTTTGTTATTTGAAAATCGCAGTTTTCTCTCCAAAATTTTCGGAGCTTGGAACTTTTAATAGTCAAAAGTTTCTAATCCTTAAATCTCAATATGATCAGCTCGGACATGAAGTATCTTATTTTGATTATCCTGACTTTTCTTGTGAAGAGATTCTTCAGGAATTAGTCTCAAAAATGACTTCTTCAGGTTTTGATAAAATTGCTTTTATGCCTTTCAAAGACTCTAGTTTTGTTTTTGTAAGAGAGTTTATTTCAAGACTTAAGCTTAGTGTTTCTATAGTTTTTCATTTAGATGGTAATTTTATCTTTCACTCCTTAAAATGGAGTAAACTAGAACCTACTCTTAAAGATCGAACTATAGAATTAGTGTGTTCTTCAGAATCACAGCGAAAACTAATTCAAAGATTTTTACCTTCCAATTATACGGTCGAGCTTTTGTCTCCATCCTTATCAGCAAAGCCAATTCTTTATGATGCCAAAACGATTGAGGAATTAAGAAGTAAGTACTGCGTGTCTGAAGATGATGTCATCTTTATTTGTACTGGCTCTATGGAGCGACAAAAATATATTTTAGAGTTATCAAAAGTTTTCTTTAAGCTATCTGAGCAATTAAATATTAAGGCGCACCTATGGTTGGTAGGAGAGTTCAACGATACAGGGATTCCTTTAGCTGGCCGTTCTCAGCTTCCTTTTGAGTATTATCAGCAGTGGACAAATCTTGAGTCCGTGTTCGGTGAGAATTTAAAGTTACGCTTTTTCGATAGTCCAACAGATCAAAACTTAGATCTATACTATCAATGTAGTGATTTCTATTTAAATTTATCCACAATTGATAATGATGATTTTAATTACGATGTTTTAGAGGCATATCGAAATGGACTTGATCTAATTTTATCAAGTTGGGGAAGCCATCTGGATTTCAATGTCGTTGATTCCACTAAGCAAGTACCTCTTAACCTAGATGCTCCTTTTCTCCATCCTAATATGAATGCTTTTGCTAAGCTATTCATTACATCAAGCCTTCATTCCAAAAGACTAAGCAAAGATCGTCGTCTTGAGCGAATAGGAAAATCTCTTGAGCATTTTTCTATCGATAAATCACTAAAGCAACTAGCTAGTATTCTAGCTAGTCGTAAAGTCTTTCCCGGTTTTAATGATGAACTAGATAAGGTCTGTGATTCCTTTGAAAAGAATCCATACGCACCATTTGTCGATATAGCTTCACTTGGTGCCTATAATCAAACTTATAAGAATATATATGCATCCTATTTTTGATAAAATCCAAAAGCAGATACTAAAAGAGCCTTCATCTGAGCTCTTACGCCATGTGTGTGCTTCAAATATGCCTTCATCTTATTACGGTGAGGAAGAGTTAAGATCAATTTGGTCTTTAGCACCTTATAGCGATATTTATTATTCTGTTCTTAATCCAATATTCTCAAAAATCTTTTTGCAAATGGGCCCAAAGAACGAAGAGTATCCACTTGTGTTACTTCGAGATGGTGCTTTAGATTTGTTTGATTTTTTTAAGAAATATCCAGATCCTAAAGTTTTTGATCAACAATTTATTTTACATCATTCTCTATCTAAAATTTTAAATCGAAAGTGGCGTGAAAATGCTATTTTTTACGAACTCTTTAGTATTGATGAAAGTAGATATTGCATTGAAAAAAAGAGATCCAAACTTCTCGTGAGTACTTTAATTAATGATGCTTTCTTTACTCGTGAACAAATCATTTCTTCTCTAAAAAAAGCACATGAGTTCGCTGTCTCTAAAGGGCTAAAAGTTGAGCTTCATTTACCTATAAGAGAAAATTTATACTTTAAGTCAGACTATAAAAACCTTAGCCCTGCTTTCGACTTATCACTTTGTGCACTTGATATTTTGGGAGATGATATTTCTATCATTTCTGATAAAGATTTGAGCAAAAACTCTGATTTTAGAGAGTATTATTTTTATTTAGCTCCAGATGATAAGTTTTGTATTAGTGATAATCAGCTAGAGCATTACTTGCTTGCTAACGGTGCTTCTTCAATGAATGAGTATCAAAACTTTAATAGCTTCAGTATAAATCTTAGCTCAAGGCATGGTGCTAAACTATTTGATCATAAGTCGCTTCCTGCTTCAGTTGATCTAGCTCAATTTGATCAAGACGCAGATAATTTGCTTTGTTCAAAAGAAGTCACAAAAGAGCAATTCAATAATTTACGACTTCAGTTTCTTAAACTTTAATCCTTGGGTATGTAATGTTAGATAAATTAAATCTTTCTGAAAAAGAGATCACCGACTGGCTAAAATTTTTAGATCAGAGTATTTTACAGTACTTATCTGAAAATAAAGCTGATCATCCTGTTGTTAATTACTCAAAAGCTCATGAGCTTTACGATGAATCTTCCCTGAAAATCGACAAACCAGTTTCTGGTGATCATTTAAAAAAGGATCTTTTAAACTTCCTTGATAAGTCCGTCAGAACTGGCCACCCACATTTTCATAACCAACTTTATGGTGGTTTTAATTTTTATGCTTTTCTAGGAGAGGTACTGACTGCTCTCACGAGTACTTCAATGGCTACTTTTGAAATTTCTCCAATGGCAACGTTAATAGAAAAAATACTCGTTAATAAAATGAGTCATCTAGTGGGCTTCACTGACTCTGATCAAGACGGTGAAGGAATTATGCTCACTGGTGGCTCTAACGCAAATATGGTGGCCATGTTAGCAGCAAGAAACACCCGCTTTAAGGATGCAAAACTAAATGGTGCCCCTCAAAATCTAGTTGCTTTTTGTTCAAACGAAGCTCATTACTCTTTTTCCAAAGCGGCTAATATTATAGGTCTTGGGACAAATAATCTTATTAGTGTTGAGTCTGAGTACCACGGTAAGATGAAGGCATCTGACTTAGTCTTAAAAATTAAGGCAGCAAAAGAAGCTGGTAAAATACCGTTCTTCGTTGGTGCAACGGCAGGTACTACAGTTAAGGGAGCTTATGACCCTTTTGTAGAGCTTTCTGATATTTGTAAGCGTGAGGATATTTGGCTACATGTTGATGGAGCTTGGGGAGGCAGCGTCGCTCTGTCTAAGACTCATCGTTCTTTATTAAAAGGAGCTGAGCTTGCAGATTCATTTACATGGGACGCCCATAAATTAATGCATATTCCCCTTATTGCTTCTTTTGTTTTATTCAAGAAGCCGGGTGTGCTGCGTGAGTCACATGACGGCGGCGGTAATACCTATATCTTCCATGAGTATGAAAATAAATCATGGGATACAGGCCCTCACTCTCTTCAATGTGGAAGGAGAGTTGATTCTTTAAAACTGTGGCTATCTTGGCGAGCTCTTGGTGATGAAGGTTATGAAAAGTTAATGGATCTACATTTTGAATATGCCAAAAAGCTTGAGCAATACATCAATGATAATGATCGTTTTAAGCTTATATTTAAACCTAGTTTTTTAAATATATGTTTTCAAGTCATACCTACAGATGGGGCTGATATCGCCGGCTTTAATTTAAAGCTAAGAGATAAACTGCTTAAAGACGGAAAGTTCATGGTTAATTTCTCTTGGCAGGATAAAACACCATTTTTTAGACTGGTTATCGCTAATCCGCAAAGCAGTTATGATGATTATATTGCAATGTTTGATGAGCTAGTTGCCATAGCCCATGAGTGGGGCCGTTAATGCAAAGGCTACTAATACAAATGCTAAAAGAATAAGGTCCGAAATGATTTCGGCTTTTATCGTAGAAAGCCTTTTATCTATAAGCATCTTTTGTAGTTTGATTTTTATGTAGATTGATAAGCCCGTAATAAGAATAAAGATAACGAAGCCAATAATGACTGAAGCCGGATTCGTATTGTTTTTTGGACTAAGTTGAACCTTGTCAGCTTCTTGATCGACCTCAGAAAAGTCGAACTTATCTTCAAGGTCCTTATCTATTTTTTTTGCATCAACTTGTGTGTATTTTGGCTTTTGACCTGTAGGTAAAAAGAATCTTGAAAACGCTAGTTTTTGATCACTTGGATTAGCTTCAACATTGACAGTAAAGCTGACATCGTCTGATAGGAGATAACCTCCTTGATCCATTTTTTTATTCCAAGTCAGACCGAATTCTTTTCTGTCGACTTTGCCACTTATTTTTAAAAATAGGCTCTGCTTAGACTCATCCCAAGGATCATTTTTTATACCAATGACGGTGACAGTTACTGGTACTGACTTTAAATTCTCTTTAATGTTGAGATTAATATTTGTTTTAAATTCTTTTTGTTCAAGTTTAATAGAGTCAATGCTTGCTTCGATCCATGGAAATTGCTTTGCATAGAAAAAGTCAGATCGCTTTAAGTGGCCATCTCTTTTTTTATTATGAGTTTGAATAGAATTTGTGGCAATTTGAAAAAGGATATTCTTTGCCTGTTTTGTCGTTGGATCGTACTCAAATTTGCCTCTTACCTTTGTGAAAAGACCTGAGACTTCCATGACTCCCATATAGCCAATTTTAAACTGAACCTGGGTGTGCTGATCATTGATGACCCAGTTTTCGGCATGTATGGCAGAACTAAATAATGTGATTAAGATAAGTATTATTTTCAACAAACTAAACTTCCTTTAAAATTCGAACTGATATCAATTGAAGCAGTCTTATTGCCTGATCGACTACGGGATAGGCATTGACTTGAAATACGTCTTGAAGATCCGGCTTTGAATAGTCAAAATCATCTTGATCTTTTTTATTAAAGCATTTTACTAAGAGGCCTTGAAGCTTATCGTCGTATGTAAATGATAAGTCTAAATTAAAGATGATGATTCGTATTTCAAAGCAATCTTTAATCTTACCCAAAAAAATAGTGGTTTGAACTGTTTGTTCATTTGTTAATGATTCTATTGAGCGCTCTAGTACAAGTAGCGATGCTTTTAGCCACTCATTAGCCTTATGTTCTCTTTGCGCATCACCTTGGCCTGGTGGGTGTGCTTTTATATGGTCAGTGAAAATCTTAATCTGCGTCTGAATATGTGACTCAAGTAGCTTTGAAATATCGCCATGCCAGTCTTTTGAAGTGTATTGAAAATTTGCTTCATGACCTTGAAAGATGATGGCTTTGTCTTTTTTGACGATATCTATGACTTGGTCTTTTTGACCCTTTCTTTCAAGGTGAATGACTTGATCAACCTGTCTAAACTGATGGCGATTATAATCGAGTACATGCATTGTACTTGGCTGACTAAGTTTTGGTAGCCAGCTCTTCCATTTCTCTTCAGGACTTTTAAACCAATTGAGCATAAAAGCTTTTCCAGTCGTTAGGTTCTTTTGTGAGTTTTCTTTCAGCGTAGTCAAAAAAGAGCAGGCCACTTTTAACTTTGGCGATGATTTTATCTTTTACTTTCATTTCATAAAAGAGATCGAAACCGTGAAGGTGAGGGTTATCTAAAAAGACATCGATCTCAACTTGATCTTGTCTGAAGCCTTCGCCTTTATACTCAACCATAGCATCGGCCATAATAAGTGAAGCACCTAAGCAATCAAGCTCACTCGCTTTAATACTTTCTAGCCATTGAAGTCTTGCTTCTTGTGCTAGTGACAGTACTCGATCATTACCTAAATGGTTTCCATAATTCATATCACTGACGGTTAAAGTGACCTTGCTAGTAAAGACCTTCTTGCCGTCAATTTGAATTTTGACTCTGTTTTTCATGACTGCATCATAAAGTTAGAACGCTTTACAGGCAAGTTGTGACCATTCAATATATAGGTATGAAGATTGGTGTGGTTGATTCAGGTGTTGGTGGCTTTAGTGTTCTGACTGAGCTTTATAAGCTTATGCCTGCAGAGCAGTACTATTATTTATCCGATCAAGATCATGCTCCCTATGGAAATAAGGATACTGATTTTTTAGTAAAGAGACTTCATTTATTAACCAATGAGTTATTGGCCGAGCAGGTTGATCTTATTGTCGTTGCTTGTCATACCGCAACGGCACAGGCGATAGAGAGTCTTCGCCAAACCTTTGAGCTTCCTTTTGTTGGAATTGAGCCTTATTTAAATGTGCTTAATACTCAGGCTGATAAGAGTGAAAACTACGTTGTTTTAGTGACTGAAACTACAGCTAACTCAGATCGCTTTTTAAAGTTGAAGCAGCGCCTAGACCCTGCCGCTCTTATAAATATCTTTGCCTGTAAAAATTTAGCATCACTGATTGAGTCGTATTTTCATGATGAAATCTCACTGAAAGATTTTAACGACGGACTTGAGCGGGAGCTGGAGCTAGTCCTTGAATTAAAAAAATCTCTACCTAATCTTGGGACTGCAATTTTAGGTTGTACTCATTATCCTCTTATTCAAAAGCAAATCGAAGACGCGACTCAGTTGAAAACTGTATTTCCAGGCGCTGCTATAGCTCTTAGAGCACAAGAGCGTTTGAGATCTTTGTTCGCATATTCCGCACCGACATCTCCAAAAACAGCAGGTTTTCACTACCGCAGACGAGTTGATGATTCATGGCAGTACAAACCTTGGAATTATCTGCAAAAAGTAAGTGATATCGGTTAGGATTCCTTGAATATTCTTAAGGAGTCACAATGTCTAAAATTACTAAGATCTTTGCTCGTCAAATCCTAGATTCACGCGGAAATCCAACTCTTGAAGTTGATGTCACCACAGAAAAAGGGAATATGGGTCGGGCCGCTGTTCCTTCTGGTGCATCCACTGGTTCGAAAGAAGCACTAGAACTTCGTGACGGCGATAAATCTAGATATATGGGTAAGTCTGTTAACAAAGCGGTTGATAACGCTAATAAAATATTAGGCCCTGCACTTCTTGGCAAAGAGGTGAGTGAGCAAAAACTAATTGATGGCATCATGCTTGAACTCGATGGAACTGAATTCAAATCTAAGCTTGGCGCAAATGCTATGCTTGGAATAAGTATGGCCTGTGCTCGTGCTGGTGCTCTTGATGCCGGAAAGCCTTTATTTAAATATTTAAAAGAAGATCTTAAGTGCCCTAATGATCATGGCGGTGATTATGTTTTACCATCTCCGCTCATGAATATTATCAACGGCGGATCTCATGCTTCAAACAATCTGGATATTCAGGAGTTCATGATTGTTCCTCATATGGCGAAGTCATTTGGTGAAAACTTAAGAGCTGGGGTTGAAGTTTTTCATGCGCTCAAAAGTGTTCTTACTAGTGGCGGCCATTCAACTAATGTTGGCGATGAAGGTGGCTTTGCACCCGATTTAGGCTCTCATGAAGAAGCAGTTGATTTGATTTTACAAGCGATAGAAAAGGCCGGTTATAAGCCTGGAATTGATATTTCCCTATCATTTGACTCGGCCGCTAGTGAGTTTTACAAAGACGGCCAATATCATATGCAAGGTAAGTCTCTTATAAGCGATGAAATGGTTAATTACTACTCAACTCTATGCTCAAAGTATCCGATTTATAGCATAGAGGATGGACTGGATGAAGCCGACGAAAGTGGTTGGGCAAAGCTCACTGCTGAACTTGGCGATAAGACTGTTCTTGTGGGTGATGATTTATTTGTTACAAACAAGAAGATTCTTAAGCATGGAATCGAAAAAAAATTAGCTAATGCAATCTTAGTTAAAGTTAACCAGATTGGAACTTTGACTGAGACTTTTGAAGCTATTGAGTTGGGATTCCAAAATAACTTCAAGGCCATTATCTCTCATCGTTCAGGTGAAACTGGAGATAGTTTTATTGCTGATCTCGCCGTGGCTTGCGGTTGTGGTCATATAAAAACTGGATCTGCTAGTCGCTCTGATCGTATGGAAAAATACAATCAGCTTCTGCGCATTGAAGAGACCCTTGGTGCAAAAGCTCTTTATCTCCCAGTTAAGAGATAATTAATTAGGGTCTCTTAACGAGGCCCTTAATGGTTAGAGCCAGACATCATTTAACTGCCGTGCATATGATAGATCTTTATCTATTATTAAGCTTCGCAGTTTCAGTCTTTCTTTGGACTGGTTTGGCATTCACTCAAGATCAATTCTTTATTAATAGCTTTTTTATTTCTAGTTTAGTGGCAGTCAATTACAGTTGCTTTTGTCATGGATTAGGTCACGGTAGTATCCTCAATGAAGCAAAAGGCTTTGGTGCACTTTTACTAGCGCAGTTTAGTTTATTTGTGGGATGTGCATTTGAGTATCAATCAACCACCATAATATTTTTGGCGATCTTCCCCTGTGTGATTGCTTGTTACACAATGCTGACGAGCGAGCGGGAATTTAAATCAGGTCTGTTCTCAAAAGACTTAATACCTCCACTTTTGGGTGTTTGTTGTTATTTATTATTCATGACAGTTCAAAGAGATCTGGCCTGGCCTGCTGTAGACTTACTTGCGCTCAGTGGCTTTGTTCTATGGAGTTTAGGAACACTTTATTGGGGCTCAGCTTTAATAAAGCATGAGAATAAATCCCTCATAAGCTCGATGCTAAAGCGCGGACATGGGCATTGGCGCTGGCGCATGGATAAGGATCGTCAAAAAGAAGATCGAATGTTTTTTCATGATGTCATTAATCATACGCATGCGCTTAATTTATTTTTGCAGCAAAAGGTGAGTACTGATGCAACTATGCAAGAGCAAGAAATTTATGCTGTCATGAATGAAGTTAAGTCGTTGCAGTCACTGGTATCAGATCATTACGGCTTTAAACATAAGAACCTTCTTTCTACATTAAATTGGGTTGAGCTTGATTTCGCTATGGGCGGCTTTCATCGTATGATTCATAGCTTGCTTCCAGGTAATATTGATATTCAAATTGAGCAAGAGGGAAAACTCGATCGCTCTAAAGTTGATCGCTCACGAATGAACCTTATGATTCATTATCCAAGTTTCATCAGAGTTTGCACGAATCTCATTAAAAATATCGCTGAACAAAAACCTAAAAAAGCTTATTTTAGCTTTGAGGCAAGTGAGCGAAGTATCATTATCCTTTTTAAAAATAAAATGGGTCATCTCCATTCAGTCTCTAGAGATTTAGAGCACGCTTTGTCAGATAATATTTTATCAGCAGATCAAGCCGAAGTTTCTGATCATCTAGGCTTAGAGTCTGTGCAATCACTATGTCTTGATAATGGTGGAAAATTCGAATTTAAGATTGATGACGGTCACTGGACAGCGATAGTCGAGCTTCCATTAAAAGACTCTGAGCATGTAAGTGACGCAAAAGTCGCCTAGTTATTTAGTAGCTTGATTGACTCGTTTAAGCCGTTTATTCTTAATTCATGTCGATATTTAAATTTTTAATTTTATGTATGATTAGTTTTCCGCTTTTTGCAGACATCGCTACTTATCGCCCTCCAGGTAAGGCGATGAATGATGGGGCCTACGAGTTTGAGTTTACTGGAACTCATTTTACTCAAGCGGCGACCTTCGATATTGATGGCAATGAAGTTGAGCAAACTGAAGGAAGCTCGTTTAGTGAATCTAACCTATACGCTGTTGGGCGCTATTCATATGGCCGTTCTTTAAACTTCTTTGGTGGTATCTCGTTTAGACAAAATAGCTCAACTAATGGTCTTACAAACGAAGAACTTACTAGTTCTGGTGTTGAAAAAGTTTTTGGTGGTGTTCACTATTCATTTGATCCAATTAAAAACTGGTATTACGCACTAGAACTTTCTTTTGCTAAAACCGCTTATTCAAATCAGTTCTATCCTGTTGGTGAAACCGTCCCATCTGAAATCGTTTTAGGAGATGATGGCCAGATCGTAGAGGGTTTAGTTCATATCTCTTACTCAAAAAATAGAACAAGTTATTATAGCGTTAGCGGTGGTCTTAGAATGCCACAAAGTCATTTAGCGATGGAGCTTCCTTGGAAAATGGAAGCAGCCTGGTTGTTTGATCGTTGGGCGATTGTAGGTGGTTTGAGAGGAGTTACTTCACTTGGTGATGATGAATTCACGGATAACCCTTCACAAAAGCCTAGACTTCCAACCGGTGTGACGGCTCTTTATAATTCTGTTAACCGTGAAATGATGGAGCCATATATTGCTGCATATCGTGGATTTAGTAACTGGAAGATAGGCGTTGGTTATTCTCAAGTAATATCTGGTATTTCTACAGATAAAGGACAGACCTTGCTCGCTAGTCTTACCTGGTCTTCGGCTGGAACAACTGTCGCACAAAAAAGAAAAAATTCTTTCAAAGAATATGATACTGAGGCAACTGTGACGAAAGTCTCTCCTCGTGGAACTTTTGTGAAGATTGATAAGGGTCTTACTAGTGATATTCAAAAAGGAATGCGTTTTGATATTTTCCAAACTGACTTTGAAGGCGGAAATAAGCTATATGCATCCGGCTTTGCCTACGAAACCGGAGCCGAGTGGTCAATTATTAAGCTGACCCAAGCTTATGTTAAAGATCAGATTCAAAATGGATTCACGGCCAGAGGTTACAGACAGTAACTTTTTTACCCTTGTACTTTCGGTGACTTGGTTTAAACTTAAATTAGTTTATACAGTTTTATTATTAGGACCAAGGACACTTCATGATCCGTAAAACGAATATTTCATTATCGATATTTTTTCTATTTATAGGTCTCTCCTTTAATGCTTACGGGAAACTATTCACTAGTCAATTTTGTGAGTTTCAATTACCTCCAGGTTGGGAGTGCGCGCTTGAGGGATCTGAATGGGTTTGCCAGTCAACAAACGATCAAAGGAAGAAAGAAGCCATTATTATCTTGGCGGCTAAAGAGCGTGGACCTCAAGACTCGATGATGGAGTATCAAGCGTATTTGAAAAAGAATAAAACTTTTATGCTTCCTGGTGGAAAGACACAGGTATCAGAACCTAAAGATATTAAAGTTAGAGAGGTTAATGGTCAGCAATGGGTCGATGCTCTTCACTTAGCTTCAGAAGTTCCTGGATTTTACACTCAGTATCTAGCAACTGTTAAAGAGTCTTTAGGTATTGCTGTTACTTTTTCCGTTGGTAAAGACTTTTATGATGCTTATAGAGGTGTGTTTGAAAATATTATCGCTTCTATGAGAGTTTTTGTTCCTAAAAAATATCAGCAAGGTGGAGAGTTTCAGCTCAAAACTGGTGATGAGCAACTCCTTGGTAATGACGTTATTCCCGATGCTGATAATCGTCTTAATATTGGCGTACAGAAAAACAAAGGCTCTACTGGTGATGCAGATCCAATGCAGGATTACTTGCTTTACGGTGGAGCTGCCGCTGTTATAGCTTTCTTATTGGCCAAGGCTAAAAAGAAAAAGAAGGGTAGTAAAAAAGCCAGTAAGAAGAAGAAATCTTAGCTAATCAATAAACAAGAACAAAAAAGCCGCTGTTTAAGCGGCTTTTTTGTTTCTAGATATCTAAAGTTCTATTCTAATGTTTGTGATTTATCTTCTTCTTCAAAGAATCTTGGGAAGGCCGATTTAAAGTATCTCATCGTGATAATTTTAAAGATACTTTCACCTTTTCTATCACTGATATCACTTTCATTACTTTCAAACTCAGCTAAAGCATTTCCCTGGTCTAGGGCTCCACCACCTGCCGCAGATGTATCAACCGCTTGTGCATCACCCTCAGGGAAATCAAACTTAAAGCCAGCTAGCGGATCAACCCCCGCTTGCGTTCTTGCAGCTTCACCAGCTGATTGAACGCTTGCGATAATACTCTTGGCGTCTTCCTTATTAGGGTCGGCTGGAAGGCCAGTGTTGAGTCCAGAAGATCCAATACCGAGGGAAGCTAAAGTTGAACCATTCTTTGCCTGAGCAGACTTGATAATTGATGGAGCAATTTTTTCAAGTTGATCCTTGAAGCCTTCTTCCATCTTATCAAAATTTGTTTTGCTTTTATTCTTATTAAGGGCATCTAACTGTGCAGCAGCTTTTTTCTTAATATCCTTATTAAGCTTTCTAAGATTCGCAGCATTTTGACTGATGCCAGCAAAGGCTCCGTTGGCTCCAGCTAAATTACCTGAAAATAAGGAGTTTGCACCTGTCTGAAGACCACTTGTGGTTTCTCCGAATAAGCCAGGCAGTCCTTGATTTCCAAAACCAACTTGCGAGAAGTCAACAGTTGAGCATGTATTATTTTGGCGACAAGCACAGGCTTCATCAACTCTTTGCTCCCCGAGGTTTCCTACTAAACAAAGGGCTCCATTAGGAGGATTGTTCATTTCATCGCGAATGCCATCAAGTCTAGCAATACGGTTTCTAATTTCTTGGTTCATTCCATCAAGATTACCAAAACGACTCTGTGATGACATAGCTGCGATCAATCTTTCTCTAAGCATTTTATAAACATCGGCATTTGATCCTAGCTTCTCAGAGGCGGAGTTTAACTCACCAACTGCTCCCCATGCAAAACCAGCAAGTACTGCAAAATATGCACCTCTAATAAAGCCATTACCAAGTTTGTTAAGAAAGCCTAGCTGGCTCATTGCATACCAGGCGAGTACGGCACCAAGAGCTGCACTTGTTATTCCAAAACCGCTAAGTACACCGCCGCTAGCTGCAGGAGAATCTCCAGCGTGAGCTGAACTTAGAAAATTATTCATCAAAGATGAAACAAAACTCAAATCATATTTTTTTGATTCTAGGTCATACTTATTTTGTATTGAACTGTTATCTCTAAAAAAAGCACTGATTAGCTCTAAGTCATTTGATTTTTCATTAGTTGCATAAAGTTGTGGACCATAGTCATCTTCAATATTCTTCTTACCTTCAACTGCTCCAGTAGCGCTACAAACACCTGCATTTGCTGCTGCTGGTCCACATAATACAAGTTTTGCACATGGTGCTGCTGCACAAGCTTGGATACCTTTATCTAGCTGTTCACAGGCAGCACAACCTGTTCCTAGACTAGCAGCCATACATGATGTGTACACGCTTGTTCCCCAGATCGCTTCAGCAAACGAGGCAATTGAGGCTGCTGTTACTGCCATGGCAAGTATCTTTGTATTTCCAGCACGATTTGAAAGTGCATCTGAAGCAGTTCGTTCCATATTCTCAGCTTCAATAAAAGCTTCTATTTGCTCGTTATTAACCTCATTATCTTCACTTAGTTCAGCAAACATTTCTTGCGAACTCGTCATCGCATCTTTGTACGACTAATAATTCATGATCTCTTTGATTAGATAGATTGCTGCACCTGCTGCGAATAACTTTCCTGAGATTTGTGAAAAACAGCCAATACCAACAGTAGGACCCGTAAGTAGAATTAGAAGAACCATAAGCTGATTCATAGTTAGACTTCCAGCCTCTTGTCTAGATTCTCTATAGTCTAATGTGTTCTTGCTTTGTGGTGCTGGATCACTCGGATTTGGTGTAACAACGGGATCAGTAACAGCTCCATCATCTCCTTGAATTTCAACATCTGAAACTGGCTCTATGGAAAATGCTTTTGAAAAGGCGATGGCACGACCTTCGATATGAAGCGTGAACAGCGCAAAGACTAGAGTTAGTGATGTAAGTGTTTTTAGAAACTTCATAATTATCATCCTATATAGTTATCTATCAGTATAAATGATAACGATGTCTAAGCACTTATCCTAGCCCTATAAGAGATAAATCATTGTTTTTATTTAAACGAGGGATGCCAATTGTTCTTGGCTAAATAGCTTGAAATCGCCTGGAAAACGGCTTTTGGTGCTTGAAATGAGCTCTTGTGTGCACAGTTGGGAATGACTAATGGACTATTCATTAGTTCTAAGTACTTATGATCTAATTCTCCGGCTATACACATTACCTGCTCAGACTCTAAGACATGACTGAGATATGGTTGGTTTGATAATCCATAAGAGACTAAGGCCTGTTCGTAATCAGCCTTAGAATTGTATTTAAGCGACTGTAATGTGTTGATCTCATCAGGGCCCAAGTCAAATAATGGACTGGTGTACCAATCAGTTATAAATTGATTAAAATTGTCCATCTTAGCAATAATAGATTTTTCAAATATTTGTCGTTCAAGTCTTTGCTTACTTGTAGAAAGACCAGGGTGAGAAGCTTCAATGATAGCTTTTTTTACGAGACCGGGATAACGATCAATCAGACCAAGACCTAGTCTTCCACCCATTGAGTAACCGTAAATCCAAAGGTCATTAAAGCGGATGAGTAAAGAAGCGAGTTCATCAATAATATGATTCCAGTCTTGATATTTATAACCAGTATGATTTCCATGAAAAGGAAGATCGAGTACCCATACATTGAAATGATCCTCAAAGTACTGAGCTAGAGAACTAAGACTTTTCGAGTTACCTAGAAAACCATGCATGAAAACAATACTTTGTTTTTTAGAGTCAAAATTATTGAGCTGTTCAAGATTCCATTTGTTGAAATTGGTTTGAACTTCATCATTTAGAATAGATCTTGATACCTTTAAACTTGAGTGCTTTAAATTAAGCGAATTTATAAACCTAACTTTTTGAAAAGATGGGAGAGTCTGATTTAGCTTAAAAATTTTAAGAATATCTTCTCTTTGAATATTATTTATAGAAATAGCATTGATATTACCAAAGTTGGCATCAGTAAGAGGGGAGATATAACAGTTTTCTAATTTTAGATCCGTTGAAACTCTTCGCTCAAGCTCAAGGGGGTTTATATTCTCGCCGCCTGATTTGTAGATATGATCAGATCTTCCTTTGATATAAAGGTTTTTGTCATTATCCAGCTCGACTAAATCCTGAGTATGAAAAAATCCATCCTCATCAAATGGGAAAATATCACGATTTCCTTCTTGATAGCCCCAAAAGCAGGCTTCACCTTTAAAGCAAAGTAGCCCATCATTTATTTTTACTTGTCGTCGATTTAATATTTTACCAACGCTTAGGTTAACCTTTTGGTTGGGATGTGTTGCACTCAATTGTGCTACAGATTCACTACTGCCATAACTTACACTAAGGGGAAGGTTTAGCTCCATGGCCCTATTGTAAGTCTTTTCGTCAAGCGCTTGGGCGCCGATAATAATTGACTTAAGGTTCTTCCAGTTAAAATCATTTTTAAGAAGATATTGTAATTGAGTTGGTATTAATGAGATCTGTGACGCTCTTGGAACACATGCTTTAAGCCAGCTTTGATTATCCGCTAGTACAAGCTCAGCCTTTGCTTCTAGTGCCCTCCAAAAAGGCATAATTCCACCAATATGATGAAGAGGCAGGGGAGAGGAAACTACATCCTTATCATTAAGTTGATAAAAATCATTTGAAGAGTGGGCGCTAGCAATAAGAGCTGAAGGCTTGATTAAAACAATTTTCGGTGTTCCTGATGATCCTGAGGTGGCAATGGCAAGAAGTCCGCTATCTGGAGAAAGGGCGCAGCTGAGTTTATGTTCATGATTTAGGGATAGTTCTTTATCTATTATATACTCAGGAGAAAATAGCTTATTCGATAAATCTAAATCATTTGGAGATGAAAATGAGTTTTGAGAAAAAACACGATTTCCTTCTAATAGGCAAGCATAGAGTGCGGCCAGTTGATGTATCGGATTTTTTAAACAGACGCTGACTCGTTCGACTTTAGGCAAGGTGATACGATAGCTTTCAATTAGAGAGCTTAATTCATCTTTTGAAAGTGAATATGTTGCTGTAGAAATTTTTATCATTAGATTGCTTGATTATAGTCTATATCAAGTTGTTTCGGCCCGTCTTCATAGCTTAATCTTACCCCAAGCCCTATAAGTCGAACTGAAGTAGAAAATTTGTCTAGAAGTTCCTTAAGCATGACAGAATAATCGGCTAAAGCTGGAATATCTTTTAAATCAAAATCGAGAACTTTTTCTAGGGTATGTTGTTTGAAATCATGTGTTTTAATTTTTACAAATGCTTTGTGACTTAAAGCATTTTTCTCTTTTGTAAGATACTTTTTAAAACGTCTTTCAAGTTCTTGGTGTAAATCATCAATTTCGAGGAGACCCTCTTCTACGCTTAGGTCATTCTCAAACGTCTCTTCAACTCCTAAAGACTTTCTTTGCCAATGAGTAATCACATCATTGTCGTCAAAGCCAAAGGAGAGTTCATATAACCTGTGTGCGTAATTGCCGATTCTTCTTCTAAGTGAAAATAAGTCAGTCGCTTGTACATCACTGCAAATTTTATAGCCTTTACGCTCAAGTGAAGTAGCTGTCTTAGCACCTATACCAGGTAGTTTTGAAAGGGGGAGTTGTTGCATGAAATCTTTAATATCATCAGGAGCAATCGTATATTGTCCGTTTGGTTTCTCCCATTCACTTGCCATTTTTGCTAAAAATTTATTTGGAGCAATTCCAGCTGAGGCAGTTAAACCAGTTTTATTAAAAATATCATCTCGTATTTGTTTTGCTAATAGTGTGGCCGACCCACAAAACAAGTTTGAGTCTGTAACATCCAGATAGGCTTCATCTAGAGATACCGGCTCTATTTTATCAGTATAGAGTTTAAATATTTCATGAACTTGTTCTGATGCTTCTTTATAGACAGACATGCGGCCAGGAACAATAAGAAGTTCTGGACACAACCTCATGGCATGTGACGATGGCATGGCCGAGCGAATGCCAAACTTTCTCGCTTGATAATTACATGTAGAGAGAACGCCTCTTTTTCCTGGAGCTCCACCGACAGCAAGTGGGATATTACGCCACTTGGGATGATCTCTCATTT
The DNA here is from genome assembly GCA_963976925.1 of uncultured Bdellovibrionales bacterium. Taxonomy (GTDB): domain Bacteria; phylum Bdellovibrionota; class Bacteriovoracia; order Bacteriovoracales; family Bacteriovoracaceae; genus UBA4207. The sequence continues at coordinate 12,335 of CAXBMT010000005.1, read as the reverse complement.
CAACTGATGCAAAAAAAGAATCCATATCAATATGTATGATTTTACGTGCTTGAGATTTTGCTTTTAGTCTAAGACTTTCAGCATCAAACATAAGATCTCATAAGACCAACCAATATGCCTGCTATTCTAAAGTCCTGATCAGGACCTATCATAAAGGACTTCATTTTTGAGTTTGCTGGAATTAATTCAATATGATTCTTAGATTTTTGAATTGTTTTTAAAGTAGCTTCACCGTCGACTAAGGCAATGACAACTTGTCCGTTGTCTGCTGAGTTTTGTTGGCGACAGACAATAACATCACCATCTAAAATTCCAGCCTCAATCATTGATTCACCTACGACTGACAAAGCAAAGTATTGACCATTCTTAGAGATCATTGATTTAGGTACTTGAATTGTTTCACTTGGGTTTTCAATCGCCTCAATCGGAATGCCGGCAGCAACATCGCCAAGCCACGGGATATCTTCAACGTCTAGTGTGATCTTTTTTGAGGTCGGAAGACTTGTTTCACCTTGCTCAGAGAGGGTTATGCCACGTCTCGCATTCCAATCAGTTTCTAGGTAGCCAGCACTTGTTAGGTACTTGAGATAGGCTTGAACTGAGCCAAAAGACTTGAATCCGAAATGGTCTTTAATCTCCCTTTGAGTAGGAGCATAACCATTTTGACTCGAGTAGTCGCAAATATAATCAAAGACTTCTTTTTGTTTTTTTGTAATAGCCATACGTAAAGTTTAGCGTAAGTTTTGCGTAAGTCAATAGCGCTCACCAAAAAGATGATAAATTTCAACGGCTCGTTGGAAATTATAACGATAGTAGTTTTGCGGCACCTTAATTTTATTATCCCAAGTTACTGATCCCACAAATTGATCATCATTAATAATGCCAAGAGTACTTTCGATTTGAACATGTCCTTGAACCATTGAATGGAGGATTGCCAGTATTTCTGGAGCAAATCTGCCGCCCGTTACGTAGATGCTTCTTCTTATTAAGCGAGACATTTTTTTCATTTTGCATTCAATGTCTTCGCATTTTGAAATCTTTCTTAAGTCCCTTCCCATAAATTCAAGTTTTCTAGCTAATGATTTTAGAGGGTCTCTTCTTGAGACAGATACACTGCTGTTTTGAAGAGCGCTTTGCCATCTATCTTCATCAATCTTAGTTATTTTGTAGATATTGTCCCAAAAAGTATCTTTATCTAAACTTAGAAAATAATTAATGGCCGTATCGTCAAAGATAACTCTTAAATCAAAAGCGGTTCTTGGCTTATTCTCTTTAAAGTATTCGTTTGTATTGTCAGGAAGTTTGAAATCAACATCTTCAAGAGAGATTTTTGAAATAGTATCTAGGTAGTTTTCTTTTAATTCATTATGGTTAGTTTTCTTGTCTGTAATTCTAGTCGTAATAATAATATGGGGACGACTAATACTCTCATTGTATTTGTAGGCCATAAACAGAATATTACTGAAAAACTCTTCTCCAGATAAAAAACCAAACCAACTTCTCTCTCTTTCATTTTCTGATTGAAACTGCTCGTTAACTAAGACAATTTCCCCATTAGCATCAGACATATGTTCAGAAATTGAATCAAATCTATTTCTAGACCTTGATGAATAAAGTCCAAAAAGGCTTATGTTGGCACTTTTTTGTTTAAATTCATTTATAGCAAAATTGTCTAGTGCATAGTCTTGTAAAATCTCGATATCATTGTGAACGATCAACCTTGTTAATGCCTCTTGGTATTCAGGTAGGTTTTTCTGAATCTCAAAAAATGTTCTTTTGTTGTCACCAAATTTATAATCGGCTTTTAAGAGAGTATATGAAAGAAAGCCATTCGTTATATATAGAAGCTGTCCCCATTCTTTATAAGCGCTTTCGTCGACAAACACTTTCATCGATTCTGGACTTCTGTTATCAATATAAGTTCTTGAGAGTTCTACTTTAGAGTAACTAGTTTCATGAACAAAAGGGTTAACGAATAATCCGCCCCCTAGTTTTAAGCGCCCTCTACCTTCAAGGTAACCTTCAGTCATTAAAACATATTTCTCTGGAAGATCTTGTCTATCGATCTTAAACGGCAACATTAGATTGACGATAAAGTCGTCAGCCAGCATTCCTTCGCGGTGACTCTTAACAGGTCTTACGAGAGTATACCTTTTTATGTACCCAATATCACCAAAGACTACCAGGCCTGCGCCAAAGCGAAATCCGATGGTAAGCTCGTCTTTTAAGAGAAACTGATCGTCAGCTCCTTTAGGCCATGGGTTTTTTTCGACTTTTCTTTGAAGTCCAAATACAACCTTGGCCACGATAAGGTGATCAATCCCAAATTCTTCTGATTCTAGAAAAATATTACTGGTTGAATCTATGAGCTTGTGAAAATTCTTCTTTAGATAACCATTGATCTTTTTGTAGCTTGCTTGAGCCAGCCTAGCTTCTTGTTCAATATGCGGCGGTAATCCTAGCGGAAGCCATCGATCGCTTGGGGTGGCGTGACTTTGCGCTTGAGCAGCGAAAATCATTAACCAGCAATGGATAATTAGTAGGATTTTTGTCATGCGGCACTATAGCGCAATGCGAAATGAAAGAAAACACAGAGTGTAAAAATAACGGAGATCGGGCTTTCTTGTAAGTGTCAGTAATTACGAATAGATATTAGGTTGGACTAATTTAAGATATTAGTCAGATGTAAGACTTTTTATAATCTATCACGTTGACCATGCACCGTGAAAAAACTATTGTTCGGCATGTAATTCTTACCTAAGGGGAGGGAAGTAATGACTAAATTAATAGTAATTTTTACCACATTGGCCTTGAATTTTTACACGGTAAACGCTCAAGATAGTGGCTTCGAAAATGATCCATACTTTGAAATCTCTAAAGTGACTGTAACTGAAGTTGAAACTGTTGAGACAGGTTGTAAAGAGAATGAACTCGTCGGAAATAAGAATCTAGGCGCAGTCATCATGCAAGCTAGAGAGCTAATTGCTTTTGGTAAAGAGATCTGGAAAATCGTCGAAGCTGGAAGACCTGTAAGTAGCTCTAGCTCTATGCAAACGATCACAGTCCTACCAAAAGACGAAGACGGCCAGGCCGTAAATACTCTTGATATGGAAAACTGGAACCTTCCTTCAGCTAAATCATTTAGAGTTGAGTATAAAAATGGTTTTGGTATGCTGGTAGTTGGCTTCACCTACACTGTCGTTTATCAATGGGGTGGTTCATATAACGGCAAAGGTAGATATCTTACCGGAGTAAACGTTATGGCCGATGATATTTCTGTTGCTTGGGGGTTTGATTTTTCTGCAACTTCAAAACTTGTAAGTATTACAAATACTGGAAGTCGAGCAAATCCAGTTGCTGCTGCAACATTTAATATTAGCTACAGAGTTAAAAGTGTGATCAAGGATCAAACAAGCAGTGAAACTTTTTATGTCACGGGAACTGGTCGAATCGGAAAACTTCACTAAGAAAAAACTAAGCCTCGAAAGAGGCTTTTTTTTTAACTGTCTAAAATCTTTTTTAAATCAAAAATTGTCACTGGTTTTGGTATCGTTCCATCAAAACCCAGTGATGAGTATTCTTCTAGATCACTTTTCGATGCATTTGCGCTAAAGGCGTAGATCTTACAGTTATTTAAAAGTTCCTGCTCTTTACAAAGCTTAATGAACTCAATTCCGTTCATAACCGGCATTTGAATATCACATAAAATAATATCGAAGTTATGTTCTGCTAACATTTTTAACCCTTGTTGCCCATTTTCTACAACAATATGTTGATGTCCTAGATTCTCTAAGTACTTCTTTATAATAATTGTATTAATTGAATTATCTTCTAATACCAAAATGTTATGACCAACTGGCTTGCTTACTAGAGTATCTGCGTGGTCATTGCTTTGTGGTGATAATGGTGGTTGAACTCTTTGCTCAATTGGAATAACAACTTTAAAAGTTGAGCCTTCATTAAGTTTTGATTCAAGAAAGAGCTCGCCTCCCATTAATTTAACAAGGCTTCTGGTAATATTCAGCCCTAGGCCTGTTCCTTGGATTAAGTCTCTTGAACTTTGATAGAGCTGGGTAAAGGACTCATAAATTAGTTTTTGATCTTTAATTTCAATACCACGTCCTGAGTCTTTTACTTCAAATATAATATTTGAATCTTCTTCAGCTATTGTCAGAGTTACAGATCCAGTATCAGTAAATTTAAAGGCATTAGTTAAAAGATTAATTAAAACTTGTTTTATACGTACACCATCAATATACAGTTCAGTATCTTTCATGAGAGTGTTTTTGATATCAAAGTCTAGTTTCTTCTCTCTTGCCTTAAGAATAAATTGATAATTTAAATCTTCTTGTAGTTGATTGACAGCATGCCATTCTTTATAAAGTTCAAGTTTGTTAGCTTCAATTTTTTCAAAGTCTAGAATAGAATTAATAAGTTCTAGTGTGGACTTTGAGCATGATCCAATTATATCGATATATTCTTTATAGTCTGGGTTGATTTGTTTCTGCTTTAATAATTGGATACTTCCAATAATCCCATTTAGAGGCGTTCTTATTTCGTGAGTCATATTAGAAATGAAGCGAGATTTAATTTGTCTAGCAAGTACGGCCTGTTCCTTTTCATAGACGAGTTTTTCTATCGTTTCTCTTAAAACGTTGTTAAGCGGTTTAAAGATATAAAGAGCTTCGATTGTTAGTAAGCAAAGTGTAAGAACTAGTACAACTGCTTCCGCATTTGTAGTTTTCTGGGTTAATTCTTTACTTTCGTTTTCAAATAAAAAAACTGCTTGGTTGAGAACTTTTAACAGCTCATCTAATTTATCTATAGGGTAAGGAGAGTAAGTATTATTCTCTATATTAGTTTTGATGTGAGCAAGGTAGGCGTAGAGCTTGTCGTTAACTCCATTATATTTGAAATAATAATCCTTTAATTCATTTGAGATAGAAAAGTTGTTCGTTTTTGCTTTACCGATAAGTCGTTCATGACTACTTTCAAAAAGAGTGATCGCTTCTTGCAATTCTTTTTTGTATAGATCCTTCTTTTCAGGATGCTTGTTATAGCGATCATAAAGAAGTGAGATCCTTTGAGATAGCATTCTCTGTCTGCCTGAGGTGTTGATAATCTCTGCATAATCAGCCTGCCCATCCAGCATAAAGCGCATGATTGAAAAGGCTGAAATTGCCATGAAGGCAATGGCGAGCAAGGCCATCCTGTACCTTGATTTAAACTTTAGAGCGATAAATAATTCAGTCATGGTCTTCCAGTATTTCTATAAGTCCAGTCTCACCATTAAATCTTACCTTCATCCCAGTTTTTAGTCTTTTAGTTAATCCTTTAACACTGACAACTGTTGGTAGCCCCATTTCTCTAGCGACGATTGCTGAATGGGATAACAGTCCTCCACGTTCAACTAATAATCCACTAGCTGATGGGTATAGTGGAATCCACCCTGGGTCAGTTCTATGAGTGACAAGTATCTCACCATTTAGAGTAAGATCATCTTCTGGTGAGAGAATAACCTTAATGACGCCCTCTACAATACCTGGACAACATCCAAGCCCTTTCATTTCATTTTCTTTTAAATCAGCTTCATCAATCTCTACTTCAGGTGGAAAGTGAGAATTATTCCAGTAGGTAGGACCTCTCGTCGCAAAGCGTGGAGCTGGCTCTTGATTTTCGTATCTTAGATATTCTTCCTTTCTAACATCAATGACTTTCTTGAGATCTTGAATTGTATTAAAACCTTCAAGCGATCCTTTTAGTTCTTCAAGGGATAAGTAAAAAATATCTTCTGGAGTTTCAATAATACCTCTAAGTGCATAGTCTTTTCCGATTCCAAAGAACATAGCTCTTACGACGCCGTAAATTCTTGTTCTACAAAACCTCGTGTTTTCTCTGTTTCTTACGGCTTTTCTTGCGTGGTGTAATGACCAACTATAGAGTATTTTTTTAAACCCTCTTAAATTTTTCTTAAGTAAAGCTTCTGCGTTAAGTCGAATTTCTTTTTCTCGCTCTTCATATTTTTCAAGATCAGTTTGACCAGAATTAATGATGTTTTTCAAAAACACAAAAAAGAGCGATGGATCCTGATGCAAATCTTTTTGCTCAAGTTTCATCTCACTCATGCAGCGAAAACCATAACGATCGATATAGTGCATGACTTTTTTATAAAACTCCTGATGCTCTGATTGACGTAGAAATTCTAAGCACTCAGAGGCTGCTGTGCTCAGAATAAGATTTTTTAGTTCCTGATTTTTTTCGACTTCGCCTGCCATAACGATAAGTCGTTTTGTGGGTTCAGCGGATTCTAAGTTTCCATTTCCTGCCAGAAGATCATTTGAAAAGCCACTTCCTAGATGAGAGAGCCAGTTATCGGTAAGCTTCTTAAAGATACCAAAGTGAATCATGCATAGAAAATCGTTAATGATTGGAGCATGCCATTTCCACAGCATATCGACTTCAAGCTTTTTATAGTATTCATAAATTTCGTCTGAGGGAAGCTTGTTGTAGTTTATCGCCCTGTACTTATCCCAAACTTGAAGAAAGTCATGCAGAAAGTTATCGACGATGGATTGAATTGAAAAATGAAACCACAGAAATTTAAGACCTGTTAGAATCTTTCGAAACTTTGACCCCAAACTGTCGTTAAATGAAGGCGGTCTTACTCTTTTAGCGATTTCGTCGGCCAAAGCCTCATCAGTACCCATCATGGTTTCCATAAAGGATCTATTGAATTTATAGCCAGGAAGAATTGAAGTAAGTTTGTACCAGTTTAATAAATTATAATAAACTCTGCCGTAAAACAGGCCAAGCATATTTTTGAGGAAAAAATCCATTTCTTTAATATGTTTTTGAGGAACATATAATATTTCACAGAATTGTACGTAGACCTGGTGGTAGACATATCTTGCAAAACCAAAAGTTAAAGGCTTTGTTAGCCCGCCATAACTCTCAACGATATTGGAATTATCCCAGACAAAGAGTCTACCTTTATGATTTGTTACTTCTGTTGTTATTGGTCTTGATTGCAAAATATAAATTTGACCATCTTTAATTGCCCATTCAACATCTTGCGGGAAGTGATAGAGGTCTTCAATTTTTTCTGAAAGTTTAGCAAGTTCTTTCAAATGTGTTGGATTTAAGCAGGGCTCTGTTTCTACTTTTTCAAGCGCAACCTCGTGAGCTCCTTCATCTTTTGATTTAATCCATTTCTTATCTTTTTCTACAATTGTTTGCTCAATGACGGAACCATCTGGATTTAAGGTCCAGGTGTCAGGGTCTAAGTAACCCCCAACCAGTCCTTCACCAACTCCATAGACGGCATTTATCATTAGAGCTTTCACGTGTGGCTTTGTTGGGTCTTGTGTAAACATAACGCCTGAAATATATGGATCAATCATTTCCTGAAGAATAACTGAAACTTTAATATTATCGATCTCTAAGTTATTTTGTTTTCTATAAACCATGCTTCTGTCAGAAAAAGCAGATGCCCAACACTTTAGGATTGATTCATAGATAGTTGAAATATTGGATTGATAAAGATACGAGCTTAATTGTCCAGCAAAACTATGGCCGCTACCATCTTCATCTGCTGCTGAGGATCTAACTGAAATTATACTTCCGTTTAGATATTTTTTCCAGACAGACTCAATCTCATTTTTAATTGAAGAATCTAATCCTATTTCTAAAAATTTTTTCTCAATCGCCGACTCTGCTTTTGGTTTTTTTAATTCTTCGCTAAGAAAGTCTTTTAGATTTGATTGTTTAATAAACTCTTCAAATAATGAAGCAGGTAGGGCACACCACTTAGGCACCTTAAAGCCATTGTTACTCAAGGTATGAAGATTCTTTGCCTTTCCACCAGCTTGCTTTTCAACAAATGCACTTAAGCTTTCTGGGAAAATAAATACGAATTTTTGATTCAAGTTATGATCCTAGGTATGGTGATATTGTTAGTATTGTGTAGATTAAAATTATGAACACTGAGCTGCTTGCTCTATAAATGAGGCCAGACACTTTTGATTTACTCAACAGAAAGTATATTGAAGCTAAAAAGAGTAAGATTGCTGGAATATAGAGATAAATAGTTGATGTGAAATAAGGATAAGACCTTTCGAATGAATAAGCAGCAAGAAACGCTTGGGCTAAAACAAGAGCAACTGCTCCAGTTTTTCCCCATACTTTCGAATAGCTCTCAACATTTCCTCTTTCTTCATTGGCCTGAAAAGTCTTTCTTCCAAGCTCAAAGATATTAAAGACAAGCCATGCACCAAATGATGCCCATAGATCGCTGGTCTGTATAACTGCGGATTCATTCATCCCCGCTATAAGAGCAAGAGTTAGTGGGAATGTGACTAGTGTATGAGTTGTTGCATAGGTTGTAAGGTATGGTCGTATGAGTTTTGGTATAAAAAATTCTTTATACATAAATAATGACCAAAGTGCTGCAATTACCCATGCTCTAAGTGCATCTGGTAATAAATTTTGAATAATATTGTATTCAGCTATAAGACCAAGAATGATAAATATTTTTAGATCAAAAATCGTTAGAACTTGTCTTGGCAGTGGGCGAGTAGGGTTTATAACTTTATCAAGCTCGTAGTCTTTTATTTCATCAAATAGTCTAAGTCTAAAGAAAAAAAGAAAGGCAAGTACTGAGGCATAGGATATAGACTGAAAGTCACTAACACTAGCAAGAGTTGCTGTTCCACTACAAAAGAGAAGTATCATTGGAATATGAGATATTGGCGAGAATCTCTCTTTGATAAAAATTAGCCATGACAGAGCATATCTCGCTACTTTTTTAGCAAATTCAATATCGCTAGAATTTGAATTCGCTTGATTCATAGGTTTCCTTTAATAATACTCTCTCTTAAAATTGAGTATTCGACTTTTGAGTGGTGCCTTGGATCCATTGGTATACTCTCAACCTGTATAACTCGATCAACAATGACATCGTTTTTTTCTAAAATCCTTCTGATTTCTTTTTCTATTTCTTCTCTGTTTTTTTCATTATTTGATTTAACCGTATAGGCAGCTATGGTTTTTTCACCTAACTCTTCATCTTCCATTCCTAGATAAGCGCATTTATCTATAGAGCTAAGTTTCTTCATAATGACTTCTGCTCTAACAGGGAAATAGTATTGCCCTTTTCTGGCAATCGCATTATGGACTCTACCTACGAGCCATAGATTTTTGTTCTCATCAATTCTTCCAAGGTCTCCTGTTCTGTGCCAGACTGTGCCTTCGTGGTCTTTGATTTTTGCTCTAAAGAAAGCTTCTTCGTTATTCCAATAGCCCTGGCACACGTGCTCTCCAGCAACAATGATCTCTCCGACAGTACCAGGTTCGACCTCATGGAGATTCCAGTCTTCTTCACTTTTAATATAGATGGGATCTTTATTAATTTTTAGATATTTGACTTTTAAGCCTGAATCCATCTTCCCGACATTGACCCCTTCATTTTCAATCTCTGGGTCAGGATTCTTGGTTTCTGCGAGCATTTCTCTTGCTTCAATATGTGCCATAGGCTCAACTTCTGTTGATCCATAGAGAACAAGAATTTCTGCATTTGGAGCTACTTTTAACATTTGTGCGACGTCGTCATTTGAAACAGGTGCACCGCCGGTAATAATTCGTCTAATAAAATCAAGTTTATTATTAGTTTTTAGGCACCATGATGAAACAGCATTAAAGAGCGATGGAGATAGAGTGGTACATGTAACCTTTTGTGTGAGCATTTGATGATATAAGACCATAGGATCTTTTTCATTCGGAACGCCTACATCAATTGCTGGCAATACCGTTTTAACTCCGGCTGCCAGGTTATTGAGTGAGAAAATTGGAAATACGGGTAGATCTACATCATCATCTTTATATGGTAGATGTCTATTGAGAGCATAGTGCTGTGCTGCTAAGAATCGATGCCCTCTATCAGCCCCTTTGGGGGTTCCACTTGATCCAGTCGTAAAGGTTACTAGTGCTGTATGTTCCTTTTCAACTGCAACAGGTGAGGTTTTAGTAGTTTCGCTCATTAATTTCTCTAACGAAGCATTATAATCTCCAGAGTGTTCTCCTGCGACTACCTTAACTTCAATGTCATTAATTTCTTTCACTTCACTTAAATATTGAAATGCTTTTTCTACGCTGACTATCATTTTAGGGGCTACTACTTCTGCAGATTTTCCTAGTTGGTCTCTTCTGGCCCATGAGTCTAAAAATACTGCGATTGCACCAAGTCTTTGAACTGCGAACATGGCCGCGTACATATACAAAGACATTGGTATAAAGATGATTGCACGATCACCCTTTTTGAGACCTAGGTTTTGAAAACCTGTGGCGATAACTGAAACTAAATGATCAAGTTCAGCGACCTTTACGCTACTATGCTTTAATTCATCTGTACCATTCCACTTCATGATATCAACTGGTGCTACCCAGGACAGAATTTCTTGCATTGGTTTGTTTTGAAGATGCTTTGTAAGAAAGGAAGAAACATTGTTATTTACATGTTCACCAGAGTAATAACCAAGTTTATGACTTGTCTCTGTTGTTTTGCTATCGTTCGCAGTATTTTTTGTCTTACCAATAGATGCATTGATAATATGTGCGACTTCATCACAATGTGTCCATAAAAGAGCATGCCCCGCTAGATCTATAACATGTTCCTTGACATTACTGTGAGAGACTAATTTCGACATCTGTTCATTAAAAACACTAGTCTGATCTTCTCTTCCTCTAATAAGAGTTATATTTGTCTTATTGTTCTCAAGTTCTTGCAGAACAATATCTAAATCTATGTTTTCCATATCTTTTTCGAAAATGCTTTGTCTTAAAAGGTAGGGGATTAAATAGTTTAAGGAGTCCTGTCTATAACTCTCTGGAACTTGTGCCGGATGAGCGGACTCTATTAGCATTTTCTCAATAGCTTTTGGGCCAACAAGTCCCAAAATAAGTGCACCTACACCAGGAGTGTTTAAAAGTAACTTCTTTGAACTGCTTAGTTTATTTCCTGGATATAAATAGGGGGATATTAAGATGACATTTTTAACATTATTTTTAAGTGCACTTTTAGAGCATAGACACATCCGAAGGAATAACCAACTTCTATCTCATTTTTAAGATCGCTAGTATTGTCGCTTCTTTTTTTAGCGATGAGTTCAAAGTTTTCTTCTAATTTACTTTGTAATCGAAGATAATCATCGGGATGACCGGGGGAGCCATGGTGAGCTACAATTATTTTTTTCATAAGATCATTCCTTTTTTTAGCATTTCTTTGATCTTTTGCTTTGAGGGATTTTTTGTATAAGTTGTATCTTTATTTCTAGAATTAATTGTTCCGTTTGGTAGCTGTTGATTCTTTTGAACAAAGCTAATGAGTTCGTTTATTTTAATAAGTTCATCTTTGTGAGATAAGCTCAAATACTCCCAATAGTCCTTGCCTTGATAGTTTGATTCATATGTTTCAAATATTAATCCCGCATCAACTTTCTTTTCCATCTTGTGAATAGTGAATCCTGGCTTGCGTCCCTCTTCGATAGCGTAAAGGTCGCACATCGTGCCTCTGTAGTTTGGCAAGATTCCATGATGGAGATTGATGCACCCGAGCTTTGTTAGTTTCAAAGCTTCCTCTTTGTAAATGCATCTTGTTCTAATGTTTAAAATGATATCTATTTTTTTATTTTTTAATTCCTGAATAATTTGAGGTTCGTTCATTGAATTGGCTTCAAGGAATTCGACGTTATGAGCCTGACATGTTTCTTTTCTTATTGTTGATCTGGTAAAAAAATTATTTTTAATGAGTTGGGCTCCAATTTTCTTTGCTCCATAGAGATAAAGCACAATTCCTTTTAAATAGAGCATAGGGGATTTATTCTTAAGGTTTACCAATAAGCTAACAGAATGATTCTCAACCAAGGCCAAGATGAGCTTGTTATAGTTATATGGAATATAGGTCACCTCGCTGGTGACTATGGCAATTTTCATAACAATCCTATTTAATATCAATGATTTATCGGTCTTTAAGCTATTAACTAAAGGTGAAATTTTTACATTTTATCTGACCTTTTTGCTGCAATGTGGCATAATCGTGGAATGAGTAAAATCAGTGTCTATATGAATCAAAATGCTTCTCACTGCTCGTTTGAGTATTGGCAGGAGCGTATTCATCGCTCTTTGTTTCGAAGTGAAGTGGTGTATCGAACGCCAAAGACTCTTATCGAATTAAACCAACTTTTACGCTTTGATATAGCCAATAATGTCGACACCATTGTTTCAGTTGGTGGCGATGGAACAGTAAATACATTGATTCAAGAGCTTGCTGGAAAAGATATCGC
>CAXBMT010000004.1:0-31460 GCA_963976925.1 uncultured Bdellovibrionales bacterium | reverse complement strand
TACCTTCTCGTGTTCACCCAGGCGAAGTCTACGCTCTTCCCCAATCACCACAAACACTTAAGCAGTTGTTAATGATTGGTGGAACGGATAAATATTTCCAAATCTGTCGCTGTTTTAGGGATGAAGATTTGCGCGCTGATCGCCAGCCTGAATTCAGTCAGATTGATATTGAAGTTAGTTTTGCGACACCAACGTATATTAAAAAATTAGTTGAAAAAATTATTTCAGGTCTCTTTGATCTTCCAAGTGATTTTGTGATGCGTACTATGAGCTACGACGAAGCTATTCGTGACTGGGGAAGTGATAAGCCAGATGTTCGCTTTGGTCTTAAGCACTATGACGTTACCGACCTATTCGCTGATAGTGAGTTTGCCGTCTTTAGGTCTGTTGCGGATGCTAAAGGACTGATTAAGACATTCTTTGTGCCAACTGAAAACGCAACTTTCTCAAGAAAAGATACAGACGGATTTACCGATGTGGTTAAGCCTCACGGTGGAAAAGGTGTCGCTTTCTTAAAAACTGAAGCTGACGGTGGTATTAAGAAATTTGTCAGTGATGAATTAAAAGAAAAACTAAAAGAGCGCTGTGAAGTAAGTGGAGAAGGAACTTTTCTATTCTTTGCTGATGCTAATCACGATGTCAGTCATAGCTGTGCTGATGCACTAAGAAGATATCTCGGTAAAAAGCTTGAGCTGATTAAAGAAGGTTATGAGTTTTTATGGGTCTACGACTTTCCACTTCTTGAGTGGGACGAAGAGCTTAAGCGCTTCTTTGCTAAGCACCATCCATTTACTTCTCCAAAAACTGATAAGTTCGATACTTTCCTTAAAGGTAATACAGATGAGCTTAAGGCTCTTAGTGCTGAAGCCTATGACGTCGTCTGTAATGGTTATGAGCTTGGCGGTGGATCTATTCGTATCTTTAGAAAAGATATTCAAGATAAGATGTTTGAAGTTCTAGGCTTCACACCAGAAGATGCTAAAAAACAGTTTGGCTTTTTTGTTGAAGCTCTTAAGTACGGTGTACCTCCACACGGTGGATTAGCCTTTGGTCTTGATCGTATTGTCATGATGCTAGCTAAAACAGAATCGATTCGTGACGTTATTGCATTTCCAAAGACAACCGCTGCAAGTGATTTGATGGCGCAAGCTCCCTCGGTTCCTGCGGCCGAGCAGTTAAAAGAACTGCATATGGAATTTACTAAGAAGTAGGTGATTTATGACTCAAAAGCGTTATGAAACATTTAAAGAGTTTTATCCATTTTATCTGTCAGAACATTCCAATAAAGTGTGTCGCTTGATGCATTTTATTGGAACAACTTTAGTACTAGCTATTCTTATTTATGGCCTCGTTACTCAGCAGTATAAACTTCTTTGGTTTTTACCAGTTGCTGGTTATGGTTTTGCTTGGATTGGTCATTTTGTATTCGAAAAAAATAAGCCAGCATCTTTTAAGCAACCGTTCTTTAGCTTTATTGGTGACTGGGTTATGTATGCTCAGATTTGGCTTGGAAAAGTTAAGATTTTTTAGTCTATTGTTTTAATTTTCTTTCAAGATATTGAACGCCTTTTTCTATCGCTTCAGAAGAAAAAGCAAAAGCAAAACCATGCCCCCAAAAACTAATGTCGTAGCGTTCTACTGGCGACTTATTCATCATTAACTTAGCCTCGAATGATGTCGCTTGAGAATGTTCGACTAAGTTGTCATTAAGAGCATGATAGAGAAAGAAGGGTGGTGCATCTTTATTAATTTGATATGCAGGAGAAGCATCAATATATTCTTGAAACGCCTCATCTCTGTAGTGACCTGTATATTCTTTAACGTATGGAGACTCCGTATACCAGGTCAAATCATAGGGAGCTCCTCCAGTTACTACGGCTTGAACCTTTTTCATCGGTTTTGTCATGGCATATAAGCTGACAGTGTGTCCGCCAGAGGAATAGCCCCATAAAGCAATCTTTGATTTATCTAATTTAAACTTATCAGCATTTTTTAAAAAATATTCATGTGCAAGGCCAAGGTCTTCAATGGGAGCTGGGTGTTCGTCTTTAGGTGCAAGTCTATAGTTGATATTCATTACGACAAATCCGTGACTGGCTAAAGACTTTGCAACACTGTCCATGTCATCTTTGTCTCTAGACTTCCACCCACCGCCGTGAACAAGTATTACTCCTGGGAATAGCTGCTCACCTCTTGGAATATAAAAATCCGCCAGCGAGCGATCATCTGGATAGGTTACTTTTGTATATTGAATATTTGATTGAGTATCATACTTGCCTTGTCCGATATAACTGGCACAGGAAGTAAGAATAAGTAAAAAAGTTAAAAATTTCATTATTTTAACTTAGCATGAATCGGGCAAATTCTTGCTAGAAAGTTTTTTAGATCAATAGACATTTCTCATTTATAATTAAGGAGTATGAATCATAAAGTAAAAAAGATATTTGTTCTTGATGACGATGATAAGTCGAACCTTGCTATCGCTAAGGTCTTGCAAGGCGCTGGCTATACTGTGAAGATTTTTAATCAGATCGATCAGATTAAAAAAGCTCTTGAGGCAGAAGTTCCTGATGCTTTTATTGTCGATCCGCATGCTGAAACAACTCATAGCTCAGACTTTCTTATATTTAGACAAAATGATCCAGTCTTTAAGAAAGTTCCACTTATTGGCTTCACTGAAAAAATTAGTCGTGAAGAAATTGTAAAAATGCTCTCCCTAGGAGTTCACGACTATCTCATCAAACCTCTTAATGCGAGACTAATCCTATCTATCATCAAAAAATATCTAGCCAGTGATGAGCATAAGCATTTTCTTTTTACTAATGAAGAGGACGCAATTGCAACCATTCCACTGGTATTTACCCGTGTCTCTGAAACGAATCTTGTGGCTGAATCCGCGGTTAAGCTTACTGATGATGAAGATGGTCAGTATCGTATCGTTTCAAGAGAGCTTGAAGATCGTGGAGTAGGGAGTTCATCATTCTCACTTTCTAAAAATACCACGTTCGTATCGCAAGAGGGCCTTTTTCGAGCTTATTTTAGGTGGCGCGGTCTTGGAGAAAGTGTACTTCAGCTTATTCGCTCGGGTAGGTTTTAATGTCTCCAGTTCAAAAAACTATCTTTCACCTTGATGATGATGCTGAAATTTTAACTGTGGTTAAGTCGGTTTTTGAAAAACGTATGAGTGTTAACTATCAAGGCTTTGAAACGGTTGAGAAATTCTTAAGTGCAGTGAAACAAAGACAACCAGATCTTTGTATTATTGATTTAAATTTAACTGAAAGTTTAGGCGCTGGCTTTGCTGTGACTAAAGCAATCAGAAATAAAGCTCTTGGTAAAATGCCTATTATCGTGATGTCTAAGCGCAGTCACTCTAAAGACATCTCTTTGGCTCTAGAGTTTGGTGCTAGTGATTTTTTAGCAAAACCTGTAGACTTTGATTTGTTAATTGAAAAAGCGATGTATCTTCTAAGAGGCGCTGAAAGTAATCTTTTTCCAGTTCATAGAATTAGAAAGCCCATTGCTGGAACTTTAGAAGTACATTTAAAGCCAGTCATGATTGATGAGGCTTATCTTTATGTGAGTTCAAAGTTTTTCGTTCTAAAAAATACTGCGATTAGTTTACAACACCCACTACTTTCTAAAATATTTGGAGACGCAAAGAAAGACTTTTTAGTTCATGACTGTCAGCTAGAAAGTCATGAGGGCACTTATATCTTAAAGCTAATTCCAAAGAATCCAACAGATACTTACTTCGATAAAATAAATAGGTTTATTTTAGAAAATACTTAAGCGGCTTCGTCGAAGAGATCAAACTGATCTTCATCATCATCAGCTTTAACATCAACTAAATGCTGCTCAAAGAAGTCTTCGAATACGACTTCTGTATTTGAGAAAAAGTCAGGCACCCCTTTTTGATCTTTTCTAAAAAGGGGTAGAGCAAAGAGAAACAATCCTGTTACGTAACAAACAAGATATCCCAGTGATCTTTTAGCCGACTCGGCTAGGCTTAAATGAATTTCAGGCTTGGCCGGGGAATAGACACGAAGACCAAAAATCATCTTACCTAAAGTTTTACCTTCAGATGTATAATAACTAATAAAAAAATAGGAAAAGAAAACGGCCATCAACACACTTAAGTGAACCACTGGAAGACCAGCAACAACGCTCTGTTGAACGTGATACTTAAGTTGATAGAAAAAACTGGTGAAGAAACTACGATAAGTCAGCATAATCAGTTTTGACGTCATACCAACCATGAACATATCAAAAGTAAATGCGTACACTCTGTGTTTTGAAAGTAGCTTGAGATCTTGTGTTGGCTTTGCAATTTCCATATAGAACTCATCGGTAAAATGAGTTCTATATTAAATAAAAGTGATCTACTCGGTTTTAGCTTAAATTTCGGCTTTCATCCCACGTAGTTTTAAGCTCATGCAGCTTTTGAAGCGCTTCCAAAGGGGTCATCTGCATGACATCGACCTTGGCCAGCTGCTTTTCAAGGCGCTTAAATTCGACTGGAAGCTCAACTTCTTTGGCCTCCTCTTCAAAAAAGCTCAATTGAGTATTTTGAATCTTAGGGGTTTCATATTCGTGATTTTCAAGTCCATGAAGAACTTCTTGAGCACGAGTAAGAAGTGGCTTTGGAAGACCTGCTAGTTTTGCTACGTAGATACCAAAACTTTGAGAGGCAGCCTTTTCAACTAAGCGGTATAGAAATTGGACATCTCCATCTAAAGACTTCGTTTCAACTGTTAAGTTTTTAGCTGCTGATTTTCTTTCTTCTATAAGCTCAATCAGTTCATGATAGTGGGTGGCAAACAGAGTTGTGGCTTTTGTTTCATCAATAAGCCATTCAACTAAGGCCCAAGCAATTGAGAGTCCATCCCAAGTTGATGTACCACGACCAACCTCATCGAGAATAATTAACGAGCGGCTAGTAGCATGTCTTAAGATTTCTGCGGTCTCGGCCATCTCGACCATAAATGTTGAGTGACCACGAAGAATATCATCACTTGCACCTAGTCTTGAGAATAGGAAGTCACAAACTCCGACGGTTGCCATTTGTGCTGGAACAAAGCAGCCAACTTGAGAAAGCAATTGAATGATAGCAACTTCTCTCATGACGGTTGTTTTACCGGCCATGTTAGGACCAGTAATTAAGCCAAAGCTTCTTTCATCAGTTAGTTCTAGATCGTGACAGACAAAAGCGTCTTTTAAATTTGCTTTAATCAGTGGATGCCATGCTCCACCTAGTTTTACTCCACGATGATTCTCAATAACTTGAGGTTTAGTGAAGTCTTCTTGCCAAGAAACAAAAGCAAAGGAAGCTAGTGCATCCATAAAGCCAAGTTCACTCGCAAGATTTGAGACGGCATCATTCAAACTTTTAATTTCTTCGACTAAAGCATTAAAGATTTCTCTTTCAACTTTTTCTAAGCGAATTTTTGCTTGCAGCATATCTTTTTCAAGCGCACTTAATTCGTCAGTGACGTAGCGCTCGGTATTAACCAGTGTTTGTCTGCGCTCAAAAGTCTTTGGCATTTTATCTGAAAGACTCTTAGGTATTTCCACAAAGTAGCCAAAGATATTATTAGATTTAACTCTAAGCTTTTGAAAGCCTGTTTCTTTTTGATAGCGCTCTTCAAGCTTTTGCAGTTCTTCTTTAGCTCCACCAGCAAGTTTGGCTAGCTTATCGCGGTTTTTATTGGCTCCGGAGCGAATCAGGTTACCTTTTTCAAGGGCAGCTCCGATTTCATCATTGATGGTCTTTCTAATAACTTCTTTAAGAGTTTCAAGCTTCTTAAGATTTTTTTCTGGGATTGGCTTTCTACACTGATCAGGTGCTTTAACTAAGAACAGATCAATCGCCTGATAAACTTCGATGCTGGCGGCAAGATTAAGCAGATCTCCTCCTGTCGCTTTGCCAGTCGAGATTTTCGCCATAATGCGATCAAGGTCTCGCACTTTAGATAACTCTTCACGAGTATCTTCAAGTGTTGTGATGTCGTTGATGAGATAATTAATAAAATCCTGGCGAGCAAGAATTTCTTGATGATTAGTTAGTGGAGAAACCATTAAACGCTTAATCGCACGGTTTCCTAGTGCACTTTGGCAGCGATCCATAAAGCCAAGCAATGACTCTTTATAGTGATCACGTGACTTAGGAAGAATTTCAAGTCCAGTCAAAGTCGGTAAAGTAACCTGCATACTGCCGCTATCATCACTAAGACGAAGAGGGCGAATATGACTAAAGCCTTCAGTTTGTTGAGTCGTACCAACGTAATAGGCGAGGGCTCCGACTGGGCCTAAAACATCTTCATGCTTTTTAAGTGTTTGATCGCGATTATATGTAGGAACAATTTTTGTAAGCCATGGTTTAGTAACTTCACGGCTAAAGTAATCGCTACTTAAATGAGTTTTTAAAATACCTTCATGCTCACATAAGCGATTGATCTCGGGCAGGTCATCCCATTGGCCCATAAAAGTAATGAGCTCGCGCGGAGAGTGCAGGCGAAGCTTTTCAATAAAAGTATTGTCGTCTTTACAAGCTTCGGCCACAAAATCACCTGTGGTGAAATCAAGTAGTACCAACCATAAACAATCTTTTGCTCTAGCGGCACAGGCCATAAATTTTTGATCTTTATCGGCACGCTCTAAATCATAGGGCAGACCTGGGGACACAACTTGAGTAACGGCGCGCTTAACAATTCCAACTGCATCTTTTGGGTCTTGAACTTGTTCCGCGATGGCAACACGTAAACCTTGGCCAGTTAAGCGATCCACATAAGCTGAAGCCGCATGATGAGGAATTCCGGCCATGGGAATTTCGATGTCGCCAACTTTTCCACGGTGGGTGAGGGTAATATTAAGACGTTTAGAAACTTCGACTGCATCTTCAAAAAAGACTTCGTAAAAGTCTCCCATACGAAAAAGCATCAGGATGCCGGGGTATTGTGCCTTGATCTCAAAATACTGCTCCATCATTGGAGTTAGCTTGACCTCGGCGTTGATAACGTCAGTTGTTGTTGCATAGCCCAAAACCGTCTCCCTCGATGTCTTGTAGTGTGTGTGTATCCGAGCGGTAAACTCAAAAATACCATGAGGCAAAGAGGGTCAGCAACCTTTTGATGCACATAAACTATTGTATAATAAGGCACTTATGAGTGGTTTTAAGCGCACCGACATTATTCTTTTGGCTTTTGTTTTTACCTGTTTAGGACTGGCCGCTTTTTCGTGGACAGGTAACTGGGACAGCGATGAATTTAGTACGGATGCACCTACATCTGAGACACCTGATAGTGGCTACACTAGCTTTTTTAAAAAGGCGCTCTACTTTAAAATTTTAAAAAGCTCACCTTCAATTCATATGGAAGCGAGTCAGTTGAGCCTTAATTCCCGCAGTAAATGGATTTATTTTCTAGATCCTAAGGGAAGAGCTTTCTCTAATGATGGAACACCGATAGATTATACCGCTTTAAAAGGAAGTCTCGATCAAGGTGGAGGTCGACTTGCTCTTGAAGAAGATGTCGAAATCACCTCAGCCGATTCTAATGTGACATCACAAAGAATGAGTTATGTCCTAGGTCAGGATCTGCTAACGAGTACAGGTAACGTGAAGTCGAAATCTTATAATCGTGAAAACGGCGATACGGTTTGGATGAATAGTGATCAGTTGATTTCAAACCCCAAACGTCGTGAAGCAGTCTACAGCGGAAATGTTAATGGTCGTATCCAAAGATCAAGGGCTTATGAAGAGGGGATTTCCTTTTCATCTGATCGCGTATCGGTCGATTTAAACGAGCAACATGTTGAATTGGACGGCGAAGTCTCTATGAAAAAACAGTTACTTACAGCCCAATCTCGTCGAGGCGAGATATTCCTTGATAACTATAACAAAAAACTCAAGTATTTCGCCCTTTATGACGATGTGAAACTGAGAGAAAAGGTATCAGCTAAGGGTGAGCGCTTGGAGCGCAGAGCTTTCGCTGAAAAATTAGAAGGCATAATGAGTGAGGACAGAATTGTCCTCACCGGCTTTCCTAAAGTTCTGCAACGCGGAGATATTATTAAGGGAAATCGCATTACGCTGAGAGAGAATAATGAAGTGGTGGAAGTGGAAGACTCTAACACTAACTTCAAACTACGTTAGCAAAAGGAAAAGATGCAACAAACGATGCTGGAAGCTCAACATTTAAAAAAATCTTATGGCGGAAGAACCGTTGTAAAAGATGTTTCTCTAAATGTGAGTCAAGGCGAAGTTGTTGGTCTACTAGGCCCGAACGGTGCTGGTAAGACAACATCGTTTTATATGATCGTCGGGTTAGTGAAAGCTGACGAAGGATCAATTCGCTTGGATACGGACATGTTAACTGAGATGCCGATTCATGAGAGAGCTGTGCGCGGAGTAGGTTATTTACCGCAAGAAGCTTCAGTGTTTAGAGATTTAAGTGTTGAAGAAAATATTTATGCAGTTTTAGAAAACAGAAGACTGCCAGTAGAAAAAAAGAAGAGCTTGCTTGATGGTTTGATTAGCGACTTTGGTCTTGACCATATTCGCAAATCCCAAGGCGGAGCTTTATCAGGAGGAGAAAGACGACGTGTTGAAATCGCTCGTTGCCTCGCTCTTGAACCAAAGTTTGTATTACTTGATGAGCCGTTTGCTGGGGTTGATCCCATTGCCGTCGGTGACATTCAAGAAATTATTGCTGGATTAAAGCGCCGAAATATTGGCGTTCTAATCACAGACCATAATGTTCGCGAGACACTAGGAATTGTTGATCGCGCTTATATTATGAGTGCTGGTGAATTACTTGTAAGTGGCACACCAGATGAAATTGTTAATGACGAGAGAGCAAGGAAGTTCTACCTCGGCGAAGAATTTAAAATGTAATTTAAGTACGTTTTTAAGTTTTAGTTGGTAACAGAATTAGGTAGGTACGCTATGGCCAAACTTTCTCAAGGTCTCCATCAGACGCAATCACTTGCAATGACTCCTCAGTTGCAGCAAGCGATTAAACTCTTGACCCTAACCCATTTAGAAATGACGAACGTCATCGCCCAAGAGATGGTTGAAAATCCCATGCTTGAAGAGATGTCGGCCGGTGACTCTGAAGGTGCCGCAGCTAACGAAACAGACTATCAAGCTGAACGACTTGAAACTCAAAACGAAGAAGCCAAAGCTGGTGACTTTGATGAAGCACCTATGGTGCAAAAAGATGATTTCGATTTTCAATCTTATATAGAAGCTTATAACTCCACATCAAGTACGCCGAATATGGCGACACGTGATCCAGAGGATGCGCCTAATTACGAGAATATGGTTTCAAAGAGTATGACTCTGGCCGAACATCTTGAATGGCAATTGATGATGGATGAGTTGAGCGAGCCAGAAAAGAAGATTGCTCATTTAATTATTCATAATATTAACGACGACGGTTATCTTGAAGTAGCTTTCGATGAAATCGTACAAGACAGTGGTTGTGAGCGTGAACAGTGCCAAGAAATGCTTGAGACGATCCAAAATCTTGATCCAGTAGGATGCGGTAGTGCCGATCTTGTTGAGTGTCTTTTAGCTCAAGCGCGTATTGCTGAAGAAAGATCACCACTTTTAGAAAAGATTATTAGAAACCATCTTGAAGATCTTCGTCATAATGACTTTGAAAAAATCTCAAAAGCCATTGGGGTTGATAAAGATCGTATTAAAGAAACAGCCATGCTGCTGCAAAACTTTCACCCAAAGCCAGGTCGCTTAGTAAGCCCTGAAGAAACTCATTATATTGTTCCAGATATCTTTGTTGTCGAAGTGGCAGGAGAGTTTGTGGTGCAAGTGAATGATGAAGGTGTGCCACGTCTTAGAATTTCTCAGATGTATCAAAACCTTCTTAACGCTAATACAGCTAAAGACGATCCAACTCGTGAGTTCGTACAAGATAAGCTTCGCGCTGCTATGTGGTTGATTAAGAGTATTCAAAACCGTCAACAAACAATTAATAAAACGGCGAAAGCGATCGTACGCCAACAACAAGAGTTCTTTAAGAAAGGTCCACGTTACCTAAAGCCAATGATTTTAAAAGACGTGGCCGAAGAAATTGGCATGCACGAATCAACTGTATCTCGCGTAACTACGAATAAGTACATGCATACGCCGATTGGAACTTTTGAGTTAAAATACTTCTTCAATACAGGTGTTGGCGGTAAAGACGGCGGCATGGATGTATCGAGCGAAGTTCTACGTATGAAGATTAAAGAAATGATTGAGAACGAGCCTCCAAAGAAGCCATTATCTGATCAAAAGATTGCGGACCTTCTTAGTCGGGACGATGTAAATCTTGCCCGCCGAACCGTGGCCAAGTACCGAGAAGCAATGGGAATTCCATCTTCTGCCATAAGAAAACGTAAAGAATAATTTAGAAGGACCGATTTGAAATCAGGCCCGAAAAAGAGGAGAACACCCGGTATGAAAGTCACTATTTCCTTTATCCATATGGAACATACACCATCTCTAGACGAACGAATTCACGAGAAATCTAGTAAATTTGAAAAATATTTTGAAGGTGATGGTCGCATCAAGTGGACGTGTTACGTTCAAGATCAAAAACACTATTCAGAGGTTCATCTTTATGGACCACACGGCCAGTGGCATGCAACTGCATCTGCTGATAACCTCTATAAGAGCATGGACATGGTTGTCGAAAAACTTGAAAAACAAGTTGATAAATCAAAACATAAAGTTAAAAACAAAATTCATCGTGGCAGAGTTCCACTAGAGATTCATGAGCCGGTTGAGGCGTGGGGCGATTTCGAATCCAAAAAAGTTTCATAAGTTTAATCATGAAATCGGAGAATTTCGTCGTCAGTAAAAGCTCAAAAGTCCTGCGACGTAGCTAAAACTACGTCTCGTCCTTTGAGATTTTACTTCCTAGAACTTCTCTCGATTTGATGATTAAAAAAAATAATAGATATAAGGCGCAGATGATCTGCGCTTTTTTTATTTAGAGCAATCTTGTTTGTTTGATATACTTAGAAAAAACATCAATGGTTACAAATGAACTATTTAAAAGAAATCCTCCTCTCGCTTTCAATTTTTATAAGTTTTTCTTGTACAAAAAATGAGACACCTCTAATCAAAGAAGAGATGTCAGTAGACTTGTCAAAGCAAGACTTTAAGTACGCTTCAATCTCCTCTATGGACTCTAACAGAACATATTCAATTTATTTTAATTTTAATGAAGAAGATTGCATGTTATCCAAACATACATATAAGACTATTTATGAAAATGGAAAATTTTCTTTTGATGATGAAATAATAAAAATTGGAATGAGTAGAACTTCGGTTGCAATTAACAAAAGATTAGAAACTGATTATGTGTGCCGTGTTGAATTCCTTATACCGGAAGATATATTATCAATTCCAATAATGGTGATTATAGATGCTGAGAGCATATCGAATGTTCATCCGGCAAAGTTTGAAACGATCAGTTTCGAAAAATTTGATAGCTCTTTATTACTAAAAGTAGATAAGTCTCTGAAATTCGCTAGTAAAGATAAGTGGACTAAAGCTGGCGATAATATTTATGAAGGCTATGTAGCACCTCTTTATTCTAAGCAAAAACCTAAGTTTAAAAGTAATTTAAAAGATTTCGATATAAGACAAGATGGAAACATTATTTCCTTATCTAAAAATAATAATGGAGATTTAGAGTCATTAGTCTATCTAAATAATGTTTCGGTAGTAAGCGGTTATAATGTGATAAGTGATAGTTTGTTTGGCGAGAACTCATTTTGGGGAAGAGCAACAATTAATGGTCATGAAGTTTCAATTTTTTCTTTGAAATACCCTGGAACCGTATTTGACTTTCGCTCACTCATAATTACAGCATCTAATAATGCTCAAAGACTAATGGGCTATTCTGTTAATGATAATAGAGTTGCTAGTATGGACTTTAGTGAAATGAGGAAAGTCTTTTTCCAAGGTAATGAGGAAAAAATTAAAAAGTTTCGATTAAATGCATTTGATTTTTCTGATTTAAAATATGGCTTAGTCGGCGGTATTGGTTCGGATTATTATTATGTTGGTTTAAAAGATGAATATTGTGATTTTAAAACAAGAAGTTTTCAAACTATTTTTGATGACGGACAGATTATTAGTGATAATGCAATATCGAAATTTTTTGAAGAAGGAATTTATTTTAAAGATGATATAAAAGAGTTTAGGACCCAATGCTATGTTAAATTCGAAAAGCCTGAGCATATCAAATCTAGTCCCAAAATTGTTCTGATTGATGTTCCTGTATTGACTGATATTAAAAAATCAAAAGATGAAAAAATAGCGTTGAAAGATCTTGATTACACGTTACTTCTTAATAAACATAAATTTAAAACTAGTGATCACTGCAAAAGCCAATGGTTTAAGGACAAAGATATCTTATATATGCGATATAAAGATCATGGCCCTAATATTGAATTAAGAGGTTGTGAAGCATTTAAAGATACTAATGTGACCTCATTACAGTGTGGGATAGGACATTTTATTTTTCATAACGAAAGAGAAGTCGTTTGTGGAGATGGGTCTTCAAAAGATATTTCTGATAAAAATATATATTGGGGAAATATTTCTATTTTGGGAGAGCGACTATCCTTATTTTTCTCCGATAATGGATTTGGTCCTCAAAAACAAGTTAGAGCAATTTTTATCAAAGAGAATGATCCGCAAACCAATCTAGGTAACCAAGTTAATCGTAGCGATAATTTCGAGGGCTATTGGTTTCCTCGTTAATATGGCTAGTTGTAACAAATCCTTTTAAAATTAAAGAAGATCCAACACATTTGGCGTGAAGCATTGTTTACGTAAAGGTGTGTGGGAACATTTACGATTTATGACTAGCCAACTAGTTTAGGATGCGCAGCTTTTAAAGCTTCAGCTGCCTTAAAATATTGGCCTTTGACGTAGCGCTGAAGAACGCCTTTTAAAACATAGAAGGGATCTGGTTTTTCATCTTTATCAATCAGCTGGTGGACATAATCCTCAGCCACCCTAAAGATGATCGCAAGAGGAGTAATCCTGTTGTCGAGGTGATTTTCAGGAAAGCCGATGCCATTAGGAACACCATGGTGTTGTAAAATAATACTTTCCGCGCCAAACGGAACATCGGGATGCTTTTGCAAAAGCTCACATGCGCTAAAGGCATGTTTTTCAACCTTGGCTTTTTCGTCGTCCTTAAGCTGGGCCTCAAAAAGATCACCTCCACTATGAATGGTGGCGAGATGATCTTGAGGAATACAAATATCATGAAAAAAAGCAGCAAATGCTAATTTTGACTTCTGCTCTTGATTTCCACAATCAACATGATCAATCATGGCCTGAGTTACAACCGCCGTCATAAGACTGTGCTTCCAAGCAATTGATGATTGATTTTTAACCAATAAGCTTAAGAGGTCTTCTAATTTCGGGCTGCTATTGGCAATCTTTTCGATCGCCTCAATGGTGACTTTTGAAGCCTTAATAGTGGCTTCAGTCATACCCATGTCACCTAACAAAGTGGCAACACTTTTAAAAGATTCTCCCGCAAGTGTGATGAGATTGTTTGTATCTTTTTCGTTTGAAATGAGTCCCTGTAAATGAGCACTTACATTTTTGGCCAACTCTAAGCGATCAGTATTTTCCACATATAAAAGATCATTAGCGGCCAAAAGAAGTTCGTTAATTTCTTCTTCTTTATATTTTGAATTTATTCCTCGCCATAATTCAAATTGATCATCTTTCTTAAGATAAATCGAAACACCGAGTTCACTCGTTCCATGAAGCATACCTATGGGAAAAGGATAAAACTCAGGAAGCTTCATCTCAACCATTTGCTCAGCTGTTACTGTCATTAAGGAGGCAGCTTTTTTAACGACTTGTTGCCATTCGATTCTTGGAATCTCTTCAACCTTTCCTTTAAGCTTTGGATTCTCACCTAGAAGAATAACTGGGACATCAATTTTTTGAGAGTTAACGTAATAATAGACTTTTAAAATGGTATATTCACCATCGGCCATATTCTCACTAATAATAAGATCAGGAACAAAATCATCACGTTTTAAAAAATCAATCAACTCATCGGCATTGCGCTTGATGATGACCTTACTACCAGTGTAGACCTCTAAGTTTTGCACCAAAAGCTTTCTGAGATTGGGATCACTCTCAATCAACAGAATATTTCTGGGTAAAGAAAATCCGTCTACTTTGTTGTCGCCGTTCATAGCTCTATTTTAACATATCAATGAGGATATTTAGACTTATGGCCCAAAGCTTGCTTTATAGATCCCTATGTATTGGCAACCTATTCAAATCCTATTCAGGCGAAGACTTCTGCTGTCTATTTTTTTGACAGTTGGCTTGATTTCATCAAGTTGCGGGCCAAGTTTAGTTAATCCTATGAGCAAAGTAGTGAATACCTCACTAACAGTCTCTCAGGCGCTTAAAATGTGCTCCTCTTCCCAGTCTGAAGAATTTTCAGCTATTGATGAGCTTCATGCTAAGCAGGCTTTAGGTTATCAGTGGCTGGCTAGAATTAATGCCCCAGCTACCAAGAATAAGAAAAACATCATCAGCTATCTTTCAAGAAAAGAACTTATAGAAAGAGCGCAAGAGATCTTAAAGAGTCCTCTAGCTTCAAATGCCGTTCTAACTCTAGATCAAGCTATCAAATATAAAAAAGAATTAAGAGATCTAACTAAATTAAAACAACAGATTGAGCGTCTTGAGTTTTTAGAATGTCATATGGATGAATATTTTTATTTGGGGAAAATTCCCTTTAAGCCTTATATTGAGCTGACCGGTGGAACTATTACCAATAAGAATATCGTCGACCTTTGTACTGTCTTTCGAAACGAGCCAAGCTGTAAGACGGAAGCCTATCTTGCAAGGTCTCATAATTCTCTGAGCTCAATGGTTAATAAATATAAGTTGAAGTTCGAACAGCGATTCTTAAATCCACGTTTCAATTTAGGTGAGCCATTAAAGTCGATTACCTGTGACAAAGGCAGTGATTCGAGCGTAACTCTTAATCTTTTAATTAACTCGACTCCAGATGATTTAATGCGAGTCAAAAGTGCGGCAAGGTTTTGGAGCTCAACGGATAAGAAAATTAAACTTAATATTATTGAATCAAACTCAAGTGAAGCGGTTAAGATTAATCGTATTGCGCAAGGACCTTCTCATGTGAATATGCATGAACGCTCATCTATTAATTTAGGACCTGGACTTGATCACACAAAGATCATTGCGCATGAAATCGGCCATATTTTTGGATTTCCAGATTGCTACTTTGAAGCTTGGGATAAAGAAAAAGAAGCTTTTCTGTACTTAGAGCTGGATCCAATGGGTAAGAACCTAATGTGTAATGTAAATGATGCGGCCACCATTCCTGATGGCTACTTTGATCAGCTTAAAAACGCCTATTGTAACTAATCTTTTTTAAGAATCTTTAAATGACTAAGAACTGTCGCTCTGGCAGCAACATATTCATGATGATCAAGTCTAAGTCCATGTCCGACGTGGCGAATAAATTCAGATTCATCAATTGAAACTTCATCGTCACTAGCTGCTATATGAAATAGAGCTTCTAAAACACCAACTTTTTCTTCATCACTTAAGAGACTATCAAGGGCACCGGTGTATTGATGAACATCTAAAGAAGCAAGTGCTGCAACTTCAGTTAGTGCAACTTCAGTAACGGCCTTGATCTGATCATCACTTAATTTGCACCACTGTTTTAAAGAGGTTTTGATATCTTCGATTTCAGACTTTGTGACTTTAAAGTCTGCATTAGCGACGCAGGCCAATAGACCTGAAATAGCCGCTATTTTTACTCTAGTTTCCTCGTCAACATCAGGTAGTAATTCTGTTAATTTTTGTGGCAACGAAGCAATAGACTCTGGAGTAGAGGTTTTGCCCAGTTTTAAAAAATCCCACAGCGACATGTTGGTCCCTTTTGTATGAAGTTTTTGATAGAATTAATGTAGCATAATCATCCTGATGCAAGCTCGCAAGGAACAGGTGTTAAATAATGAATTGGTCGAAGATAAATATGAGCCAAGATGATGAATCCGACGGGGAAGGCGGAACATCAACCATCGTTAAAGATCGCGTTAAAAAACCACCTCGCTATAAGGTGCTTTTGCATAACGATGATTATACGACAATGGAATTTGTTGTTTATATTTTGCGAGTCGTTTTTGGCAGAGACCTACCAGCAGCTCAGGCCATCATGTTGCAAGTGCATAATGATGGAGTAGGGGTTTGTGGTGTTTACACCTATGAGATTGCTGAATCGAAAGTGGCCAAGGTTTCTAAGCTTGCTAAGGATAACGGCCATCCTCTTTTATGTAGTATGGAGCCGGAATAATTCGGTGGAGATCATTTTATGATGAGTAAAAAATTAGAAATTATATTAAATAGTTCGATCAAAAAAGCGAACCAACTTAAACACGAGTACCTAACTCTTGAGACTATTCTTTTGGAATTAGTCAGCACTGATGAACAGGTTCAAGAGATTATTAAATCGACTGGTGTTGAAACTGCAGTGGTTAAAAAAGAGCTAGAAGACTTTATTAATGACTCTTCGAACTTTAGCATTCTTGATCAAGATCAGATTTCCCTTCTAGGTGAAAAGCAATTTGTTGATGAAGAACTAAGAGCTTTGGCTCGTGAGAGTGGTATTGAGTATCAACCAGAAATTAGCGCCTCTTTACAGCGTGTGATTCAAAGAGCTGCCATCCACGTTCAAAGCTCAGGCAAGAAAACGATTAGAGGCATCAACCTTCTAGTTGCTATGTTTCAAGAAAAAGAAAGTTTTGCCGTCTACGTGCTTAGAAAGCATGGAGTTGAGCGCTTTGATGTTGTTCGTGCAATTTCTCATGGACTAGATCAATCTTTAACGGAAAACCGCAGACAGGGTGAAGCCAACCCTGATGATCCAGACGCTCAGCTTGGTGGAAATAGTTCAGGTAAAAATGCTAGAGCTATTGATCAGTACGCTATCAATCTCAATGAAATGGCTGAGAAAAAGAAAATTGACCCAGTTGTCGGTCGTCAAAAAGAAATAGAGCGAATCGTCCAAGTCCTTTGCCGTCGTCGTAAGAATAACCCACTTCTTGTTGGTGAAGCTGGAGTTGGTAAAACGGCCATCGCGGAAGGGCTGGCTTGGAAGATCGTACAAAAAGAAGTTCCTGAAGTATTAGACGACACCATCGTTTGGTCACTTGATATGGCATCTTTATTAGCAGGTGCTAAGTTTCGTGGTGACTTTGAGCAACGTCTTAAAAATGTCGTGAAAGATTTAGAGAAAATGAATGATGAAGGTCAAAAAACGGTTCTTTTCATCGACGAAATGCATGTTGTAATGGGAGCTGGTGCAACTGCTGGCTCTTCGATGGATGCATCCAATCTGTTAAAGCCAGCACTGTCAGCAGGCACGTTAAAATGTCTTGGAAGCACGACTCATGAAGAATATAGAAAATTCATAGAAAAAGATCCGGCCTTTAGTCGTAGATTTCAAAAAATTGATGTGGAAGAGCCTTCATTAGATGACACCTACAAGATTCTTCTTGGTCTAAAAGAGAAGTTTGAAGAACATCACTTAGTAAAGTATCCACCAAGTGTACTAAAATTGGCGGTTGATTTAACACATAAGTATATAACGGACCGAAAAAATCCGGATAAGTCGATTGATGTCATTGATGAAGCAGGGGCAGCGATGCAACTTCTACCAGCTTCAAAAAGACGCTCCCAAATCACTAAGAAAGATATTGAAAAGATTGTGGCACAGTTAGCTCGCATTCCTCAGATCAATGTGATTGGAGAAGAAAAGAAAAATCTTAAGGATTTAAAAGAAAACCTCCAAATGTTGATCTACGGACAAGAGCATGCCGTTGAGAAAGTCGCTGATACAGTCATTATGTCTAGATCAGGATTAGGTGATGATAGAAAACCTATGGCGAGCTTTCTTTTTGCAGGTCCAACTGGCGTTGGTAAAACAGAGCTTGCAAGACAACTAGCGATTCAGCTTGGAAGTCATTTAGAAAGAATTGATATGTCTGAATATATGGAAAAGCACTCCGTTGCTAAGTTGATTGGAGCGCCTCCAGGTTATGTTGGTTACGATCAAGGCGGACTATTAACTGATGCACTTAAAAAACATCCACATTGTGTTCTTTTATTAGATGAAATTGAAAAAGCCCATCCTGATGTCTACAACATCCTTCTTCAAGTTATGGACAATGGAGTTCTAACAGATGCTCAAGGACGTTCAACTGACTTTAGAAATGCTGTCATTATTATGACAACAAACGCTGGTGCTAAAGAAATGGAAGCAGGATCAATTGGTTTATCGGCCACAACTGGTCCTATCGAAAGTTCAACCAAGCGCGATCAGGCCTTGAAAAACTTCTTTTCACCTGAATTTAGAAATAGATTAGACGCAATTGTTCACTTTAATAAGCTTGGTTCTGATTTTATCATCAGAATCGTCGAAAAATTCCTTATGGAGCTAGAAAACAAGCTTGTCGCTAAAAATGTTGCGATCGAAGTAAGTGACAAAGCAAAAACATGGTTGGCCGAAACTGGATATGACCCAAAAATGGGCGCAAGACCTATTGGCCGTCTTATCGATGAACGCTTGAAACGCCCTCTATCAGGGGAGATTTTGTTTGGAAACCTAGTTAAAGGTGGAAAAGTTATGATCGATCTTGATGATAAAAACGAACTCAAATTTACATACGAATCATTAAAATAGTGCCTACCTTTGAAGCCACTTTTAGGACTTAGGGGAAGTTTTTTCACCTAAGTTCTAAAAAAGGATGCAAAAAATTCATACCTCAAAAACATAGAAGTTCTTCCATTTCCCCCCCGATTCCCCACTGGTCCTTTAAAAAAAATACAAGCATAGGAAAATTGAAAAATGCTAGTGTTCATCGCGCTTTCAACAGTTGAACTCATGTTGAATTGAGTTTGAAATGAGTCGTTCATCGCTCAAGAGTTAAAGTAAAAATGAAGAGAGTTCGATAAGAATGGCATAACGCCTGAATTTTTTTGTTTGCGTTAAAATAAAATTGTGTTTATTCTAAACTTAAGTACGTCGAACTAGGAGGATGTCAATGGCTGTTAAGAAGAAAGCAACAAAGAAGAAAGTTGCAAAAAAGGCTACGAAGAAAGTAGCAAAGAAAGCAACTAAGAAAGTTGCAAAGAAAAAAGTAGCTAAGAAAAAAGCTAAAAAGAAAGTTGCAAAGAAGAAAGCAACTAAGAAAGTAGCTAAGAAGAAAGCGACTAAGAAAGTTGCTAAGAAAAAAGCTACAAAGAAGAAAGTAGCTAAGAAAGCAAAGAAAAAAGTTGCTAAGAAAGCTACAAAGAAAAAAGTAGCGAAAAAAGCTACTAAGAAAAAAGCTGCTAAAAAGAGCACAGCTAAGAAAAGCACTGCTAAAAAAGCCGCTAAAAAGAAAAAGTAAGAAGCAATAGCTTCTTTTTTTGAAAGAGGAGTTCCTTTGGAGCTCCTTTTTTTTGTCCAAAATCCTGAAAAACGCTCAACTTATTGAAATTTCATTAAATTCCTAAATCTCAACTTTCTACACTTTTCGATGATTTCTCGACAATAACTCCAAAATTGGCTAATTTCGCCTCAATCGTTATCACCGTCAGGATTAAAAGCTGGTTGCGGTGTGGACGGACAAGATAATTTCAAGGAAATTGTCGATTTAACTACGTAATTTCAGTAGTTTATCAGTCCAATCCTCACAAGAAATGCGCCACTATATAAGGAAGAATCGTATGGAATCTGGATTAGGCACAACTAAACTCGAATATCCTCGTGAATGGATCACTAATCCAGAAACTGGAGACAAAACTTTAAGAGTTGGCGAACTAGATTTTCCAGCACGGAAAGTCTGGATGAAGACTTTTGGCTGCCAAATGAATTATCACGATACCGAAAGACTACTTTCACATCTAAAAGATCTGAATTTTGATAGAACTGAAGAGCTTGAAGAAGCCGATATGGTGCTTTTTAATACCTGCGCGATTCGCGATCTTTCAAATAATAAGTTTTATTCTCAGCTTGGTGAACTTAAAGCACTCAAAAAAGAAAAAAACGGTCTAGTGATCGGAGTTGGTGGTTGTGTTGCCCAAACTGAGGGGAAGCAATTAATCAAAAGGTATAATCATCTTGATTTCGCCTTTGGAACTGATGTTATCGATCAAATTAACGATATGGTTTATAGAACCTATGCCGGTGAATCGAAGTTTTCAGTTAATGCTTGGGATCGTTCTAATAATTTCTCGATCGAAACCAAAGTGACTCACGGTTCACCTCAAGCTTTTGTGAATATCATCAAAGGCTGCAATAAATATTGCACCTACTGTATTGTTCCTTATACTCGCGGCAAAGAGATCTCTCGTCGCCAAGATGAAGTGGTTCAAGACATCAGAAGGCTAGTAGAACATTCTGGAATTCAAGAAGTGACTCTATTAGGCCAAAACGTAAACTCTTACGGTAAAGAAAACGGTGAAAACCTTTCGGGCTTACTCATGGCCTTGGAAGATATTAATGGATTGGAGCTTGTCCGCTACACAACCAGCCATCCATATGACGTTAGCGATGAATTAATTGCTGTTCACGGCGCTGCAAAGAAATTATCACGACACTTACACCTTCCAGTGCAAAGTGGCTCAGACGCCGTTTTAAAGCGTATGCATCGCGAGTACTCGGTTGAACATTATCTAGGTCTTTTAGAAAAATTAAGAAAAGCACGTCCTGATATGGTTTTAACGACTGATATTATTGTCGGTTTCGTGAATGAAACAGAAGAAGAGTTCCAAATGACGTTGGATTTACTCGATCAAGCTCAATATGACTCTATTTTTTCATATACCTATTCAGAAAGACCTAAAACTCGCGCTGCTAAAATGGAAGATTCGCTAACTGATGACGTTCGCGGCGCCAGACTTCGCTATCTTCAAGCTCATCAACAAAAGATTCAAGAAAATATCCGCCAAGGACTAGTTGGTCAGACATTTAGAGTCTTAGTTGAGTCTCATGGATCAATGGGTGGGATTAAAAAGTGGAAAGGAAGAACCAATTGTATGCGTGTCGTCCATTTCTTACCTGAAAATGAAGAAAAAGATTATAAATGGCATTGGGTTGATGTTGAAATCGTATCTGCTACAGCTTGGTCACTGCAAGGCAAGTTAGTCGCCGATTGGGGTAAAAAAGCTCCGTCTATGCAATAAATTTTAAATAATGTGTAAAATGAGAGTATGAACTTAAGGTTTTTGCTCTCATTTTTCGTTTTGGCCTTCTTTTCGTCCAAAAGCTTCGCTTTCACTGAACTTTCTTTTGATTTTGGTTACGACAAGCAAGTTTACGGTAGTCTTAGACAAAATAAACAGACATCAAGAAGCTATCAGGCGAGTATCGCTTTTTTTCTTTATAAATACACAGCAATCGAGTTAAACGCCAGCCACTCAGAGCAAGAGACTCTCGAAAATAATGTTATTCCAGTTTCAGGAACAGATGTTTCTGTTGTTAGTCTTTCAACTAATGTAACAAGTGACACTTTAGGAATTGGATTTAGACAGGCTTTTGCTGCCAGAAATGCTTTCATTAGACCTTCAATCTCAATTGGCTATGCCAACCAAAGAATTAAGGACCGTACGACTTTTACTTTTAGAGATAATGGCACCGGGGTAACGGATCGTTTCTCAGATCCGATCAATAAATTGAGGCTTGATTCAATTTTTATGAGTTTCTCGATGCAAGTTCAGCTAACTCAACTCTTTGCCATCAAGGGTTCAGTTCAAAGTGTATTTCCAGCCTTTGATTTTGACCGCGCCACAGATGATTTAAAATATACCGCAGGATTTTCTTGGATATTCTAAAGTTAATTGTTTTATCGCTAGTATTTTCAGGTTGTGCCAAGACGATTTATATCGCCGAGCAAACTAAGGGGCAGCTATCTCTTCAGTGGAATGGAGTAGAAAATAAAGAGCTCTTGCAAGATCCAGCTATTTCTATAGAAGTTAAAAACAAAGTCCGTTTAATAGAAGAATATAAAAAGTATTTTTACAACTATTGGAAAGTTGAGCTTGGTGGAATTTATACAAAGACGACTATGCTTGAAAATGAAGCCGTTACTTGGCTAGTTATTACGTCACATTGGAATGAAGTCAAAGCGCTTAAGGAATGTTTTCCTTTTACCGGCTGTTTTCCTTATTTAGGATTTTTTAATAAAGAAAGTGCTACAAATTGGATGAAAGATAAGAAAGAAGAGGGCCTGCAAGCTTGGATGAGGCCCGTTTATGCTTATTCAACTTTAGGTTATTTTGAGGATCGAATCCTTTCTTCGTTTTTTGAATACGATCAATACGAACTGGCCGAACTAATCTTTCATGAACTCTTTCATGTTCTTTATTTTTTAAAAGATAACGTTGAGTTTAATGAGAATCTTGCCAATTTTTATGGTGAAGAGATGGCAAAAGAATACTTTAGTAACCGTAATGATTCTGGCTACTTAGACTGGAAAAATAGGCTTAAGGCTTCTTCTATTATTCGTCGGCAGGTCAGTGATCATGCCAAAGAATTACACCAACTTTATGAAACGCAAAAACCAAAAGATCAAAACGAAGCACAGAAAATATTAAAAGAGTTTGTTGATCAAACTTTTAGACCAAAAATTGACCAAGAATGTAAAAAATTAGGCTTAAAAAAATGTAGTGTAAGTAAAGGCGAGTGGAATAACGCTCGCTTTGCAGCAACTCTGACTTATGAAAAAGCAGCACCAAACTTTTATGAATTATTTAAGACTCATGGTGACAATCTTATGGCGATGCTTGATTTTATTAAGCAAAGAGAGAAGGATTTCGATTCAAGTGGTGAAAAGGATTTCACCGCCTTTCTTTTTTCAGATAAGATGAATGAAAAAAAATAGAGGTGAGTCTTGGCCCGTCATTTTCTCTTAATTGATCCCATCGAAAAACTTGTTGTAAAAAAAGATTCTAGTATTCTTTTGGGACTGACTTTGCAAGAAGCTGGGCATGAGGTCTTTGTCTTTTTTGAAAGCGACTTTGCTTATAATAATCGTTCTAAAACACGTGTTCATGCGACTAAAATTAAGGGCGAAATTGATAATGATACAAGCTATATCAAAAGTTTTAGCCTGTCTGAAAAAGTAGAGTGTGAACTTAGCAGTAAAGATATTGTTCATATGCGCTTAGATCCGCCATTTGATGCCAGGTATCTGCGTGTTCTTTGGATGCTTATTGCTTGGCAAGATCAATCAAAAGTGAAAGTCGTTAATGATCCACGAGGTATTGCTCTTCATAATGAAAAGCTTGCAGCCTATGCTCGTGAAAAATCTCTGCATAGTTTTGTCGGAGCATCCGTAAGCGGCTTTGAAACGTACCTAGGTGAACTTAAGGCAAAAGGTGTTGAGCAGCTTATTTTAAAACCACTCGATTTATTTCAAGGTTATGGCGTTGAAAAAATAGCGATGAGTGATGCAACAAATGCTTTTATTCGAAAGGTTAAAGAAGCCGGGGGAGCTTTAGTTGCACAACCCTTTGATAGCTCTGTTTTAAAGGGCGAGATTCGCTCAAGCTACTGGAAGGGGAAGGAACTTGGAACAATTCTCAAAGTCCCGCCAGAGGGGCAATTTCTAGCTAATATCGCTCAAGGTGCAAGCTTTGCTCGTCATGAACTTTCTAGCGACTTGAAAAAAGAATGCGAAGCCATTTGTCATGATCTAGCAAAAGATGGTGTTGATTGGATTGCTTTTGATATTCTTGGAAATAATATTTCTGAAGTAAATATAACTTGCCCTGGCTTACTAGTTGAAGTCAGTAAGGCCATGGGCGAAAACTTAGCTAAGTATATTAGTTAATAATCGGGCGGTTCCAAGAACGTGTGTTGTCCGTAGAAAATTGAAGATCAAAGGACACGCATTCAGTATGCCATACAGATTCCATTGGACGAGTAGGATCTGTACCGCAGTTTCCTGCAACCGGACAATCCCATTTCATATCACGAACCTGAATAATAACAGGACCTGAAAGACCTGCTGGAACTGAAAAACGATATGGGTATGAAGGCTTGTTTACTGGAATCTTTTCAAAAGCAAATGAGCCATAAGTTCCACCGTTATTAGTCGCTTTAATATCAACTGTCATGGATAGAAGAGTGTAGCCCATACCTGTGTAGCCACATGTTCCACCACCGTTAGTTGTAGCAGTACCTTGTCCCGGAGCTGATCTAGGGATAACACGAACATTAAGTTCAGCGTCAGTATTTAGATCACCATTACCAGGCCAGGTAAAAGAGTTCCAAGCAATAGGTGTTGGACAAGTATTTCCGTTTCCAATATTGCCGCAACCTTTCGTTGTTACTCTTGGAATCGTTTTACAATAAACTGAAAGTCCACCTGGCTTAATGATCGTACAGTCTGCGCTTACGCTGTCAGTACCGTTAAGGTCAGCGTGCTGACCTGGAGGTGGAGGGTTTTGAGTTGGATCAACATTTGGAGTAGGAGTGGCAAAAACGGTTGTGTTACCGTTGCCATTAACAAAAGTATTGGTTGAATTCGATGACTTTTTGTTCGATTTTTTAGTCAAACAACCACTCGTAAAGAGTGATACGGCTAAAATCATCAGAATTGTTTTGGTCTTTGTAGGCATCATAAATTCACCTTATTTCATCCTATTCTAGTATTTTATCGGTTAAATGCTCGGAAACCTTTAAGATTGAGCAAACATCTCGTATTGAATCAAAGCAAATGGCCTGTTATGATAGGCTCATGGACGCATTTTCGACATCTTCCAGACTTCCGTTCTTTAATCCCGAGCTTCATGCTCTGGCTTTTTGTGTTGTTGGAAATCATGAAGGTGCTCAAAATCTCGTCGAAAGAGCTCTGTCTGCATATGCTCTTCACCATCAAGAACTTGAATATGGTGAACATCCTTGGACCTTATCTATTGATGAATTAAGTGAGTGGACTCCAAAACATCGACTCGAGTTGATGGAACAGTTATGGGAAGTCCTTAAAAGAGAAAAAGTTTCAGCTTCTAATGCTTCAGGTTTTTATGGGCTTGGAGTTAGTGAACGTATTGCGCTTTTTCTGCGCGCTAGAACGCCACTTGATTTAGAAGATATCGCACGCCTATTGCAAATTTCAAATGCTGATACTGTCGCTCTTTTAGAACGTGCTCGTCGTGAACTTTTAGAAAGAGAAGCACCGGGCTTACTTGCTGAGTCTGATACATCAAAATGTCGCCACTCAATGAAAGCTGAAGCTCTTGCAGCTTTAGATGTCGATCGCTTTAGCGATGACTTTCTTGTTAGGCATATGGAATCTTGTCAGACTTGTACTGAAAGTTATAGCGCTGCTAAAAAGAAGAGAGATGCTTGGCTTGCTTTTATTCCCGAAGGAACTATTCCTAGAGAAATGCAAAGAGAGTTTGAAGAGCGTTTACCTAAAATGCTTAAAGAAGTTCTCCCTGAAAATAGAAACTCAATGAGGTTCGCGGCTAAAAAAGTAGGTCGTGGTAGCGCTGCTGTAAGCTTGGATTTAGCTAGGACTTTAGTAAAACCTGGCTTTGTTTTCACCGTGGCCGGCGTGGTTATTCTTACCTTGGCTTTTTGGGCCTCACGTAACTAATCTTAGTTCACTTTCAATTGATAATAGATCGTCATCGTCTTTTCTTTAGTCAAAAGATCTTTTGGTGGATTAGGTACTTTTCTAATATTTCTTAGAGTTCTTTCAAACAGTTGATGAATATCGTCATTAGGCGACGATTTTAAAATTCGAATCGTCATGATATTTCCTTGCTCATCAAAAATTACTCTAGCTGTTAAGAAATGTTTTTGTTGTAAAAGAGGATCACGAAGTCTTGGATTTGATCTAACCAGATCATTATAGGTACTTAAAAAAGAAGAGACATAAGTTTCAAAAGTTCTTTTTTGAAAACTATAAAATATTTTTTCAGCACTATTGAGTTCATCCTCAGACACACCCTCAGGTGGAATAAAGTTAACATCAAAGTCTGTTTTAGAGAGTTTTTGTGCATCACTTTCAGCGACACCCATATTCTTAAGTCGATTGTAACGGTCTTGAGTTCTTACTGTTTTCACTTGAACTGAGGCGTTTGAATCGCTAACTAATTGCAAAGGGCTAGCGTCTTGAGATTCATTTGGCTTATAGGTCGGCTTGGGTGCGGGCATAGGAACTTTGGAAGTATCAACGCCGCCCAGTTGGCCAAGTTTGATCGCTTCACTTTTTGGGTTGGCGGCTGACGCAGGTTTTGGTTTTTTTACTGGGGCATTAAAATCCTTGGCGCCATTCTTGACTCCCACAGTACGATACTTTTTTATTTCCTCACTCGTCATCGTAGTGACCTTTATCGCTTTATCTGCAGGCTTATCTTGTTGAATTTCGTTGCTGTACTGACTAATAAGCTCGGTTATAAAACTAAAAAGCATCAGGTGAAGCACAAGACTTAAAAAAGAAGGCAGAATAAGGGGTCTTAGACGATAAAAAGTCATGTATACTTTATACAACTTTAAAGGTGTAAAAGTCCGCTTGAATCGGTCTTTTTTGCCAATTCTTGACACGCCAGGCCTGTTTTTGACACCATTGTAGTGAAAACAAGCTTTGTGGCTTGTTATTTTAATTTCCACGGTAGGAAATCGTTATGACCATGAAGGCAATAAAACTCCCAAAAATGAAATCCCGTAAAGAATGGGCCGCCCTTGTTCTCTCTGTAGGACTTGTTGTTAGCGGTGTTTTTCTTTTATCAGATTCGCAAAAACTGCAAAGACTTGCTGTTCTTGAAGAGGGGATGGGAACTTGTTTTCAACGAGTGGCCCAAACATTCACCGCAAAAATGATTGGTGAATCACGATCAGTTTATCTTGATAAAGGTTTCACCCAAGCTTCGGAAGAATGTTTTGGTGAAGCAGCCTCAGTGGCCAATCAAGTTTCCGTTTCAACTGTTGCGACTAAAGCTGCAGCTCTAGTTAATAAGCTCGCTAACGAAGTAAGT
This sequence comes from uncultured Bdellovibrionales bacterium, assembly GCA_963976925.1. Lineage (GTDB taxonomy): Bacteria > Bdellovibrionota > Bacteriovoracia > Bacteriovoracales > Bacteriovoracaceae > UBA4207. The sequence goes on along the minus strand of CAXBMT010000004.1, from coordinate 4,393 downwards.
TTCTTTCACGCTAAAATTCATGGCACCGATGAAAGCTTTTCGAAAAATAATGAACTTGTTCAATCATCACATCTCAACTCTAGATTTCAAGCAATGGAAGGGATTCGTGAACAAGCGCTATCAGACGTTGCTGTCGCAAAAGCACAAGCTAGAGCAGGTGTTCTTCGTTCTAAAATTGCATTCTACTTATTTGCCTTCTTTTGCCCATTCGCCTTCATTATGTTGTGGTGGAATGCACGTGAGCAAAGTCGTACCAATAGAGAAGTTGAAGCTGAAGCTTATACTTCTTTAGAAAGTGGCAAGGCGACTCTTAACGCTACTAAAACTCTTATTGATCGCGTTCTTTCTAATAATGATTTACCAAGAACTAAAGATCTATTCGATCGCACCTACGCTCTTTTAAGTCTTGAAGGTAAGGGCGGTTTAAAAGTTAAAACTATCAGCGCTAAAGACCAAGCTTCTAGAGAAGAAGCGATTGAAAAGGTATGGCAAGAGTCTGAACAAGAAGATCAGCGTGAAGAAAAAAGAGTTAGAAATGTTCAGTTAAAATCAATCGTAAGACCTGATGGACCAACGGCTGATCTTGAAGCAATTCTTTCAAGACATCTTGATTTGATCAGCGGCACTGTCTTTACTCGTGGTATTCGTTTAAGTCTGAATATTGAAGATGAAGAAGGTGTTAGCATTAAAGGTAAGAGCGAAGACCTTGAGCAAGTTCTGTTTCATGCTTTAAGCGAAGCGGTTAATAACGCAGCTGAAGGTTCTAAGCAATTAGCCGTTTCTATGAAGCGTCTTGGTGGTATTGCTCTGGTTAATATCGATGTTCAAGGTTCAATCTTCCCTGAAGATATCCTTCTTGAATCAACTAAGGTTGCTAGAACTAAATCACTCTCAAATGTTGATCTACAAATTGCCCGTGAGCTTGTTGATGGTATTGGCAAGGTTAGCTTTGAAAATACAGAAACAGGTCGTAGAACTCAGTTTGTTTTTAACGTCATTGAAAAATCTGGTGATGTTAGAGTTAAGAATGTGACCAAAGCGACTAAGCGTGAGCTTAAAGAGATGTTTGCTTCTCAGGAGCGCTAGAAAAAGCGCTTCTTAGTATCTAGATAGCTCTTTCCTGGAAAGACTTCCTTCATTAACATTATAAAACTCGTCATATCCCATTGATCAACCACGGTCTTTCTTGTGATTCTCTGAAAGCTTTCAGGTTGGAGCGTAAAGAACTCATGATAAAGAGTATCTCCAACAGCGTGAGCCAGTCTTTTGGCTATAAAGGCGAGGTCTTGCAGGTTCTTACCCTTAAGAATAACTTTTAAATTTTCTTCATCACCATACTTAAGATTAAAGATAGAAAGAATAATCTTGGTATTCTCACGTTTTTTAGGATTAAGCTTGGCACGCCTAGATTGCATTAATAAGTCTTGATACAGGTCACACTTTCGATAGGGATTGATAACCTTAGCGCATAGATAAGCTAGAAGCATGGGGTAGAAAAATCCTAAAAACCGTTTTTCAATCTTTTTTGATTGCAGGTGAGAAAGTAAGCCTGGCTTATTTGATTGAGTTCTCAAATGATCTTGCAAATGAAGTCCAGCAAGATAGGCCAACCGATTGACCGAAAAGTGAGGGCAATAATAATCACGTCCGCTAAAAAGCTTAAAAGCTTTACCGCGCTTAATTTGTTCCGTTTGCCACTTGATCAGTTGTGAGTGTGGAATTTGTTCGATTCGTTCTAAAACAGTTTGTAATTGTTCATGATCAAAGAGATTAAAGTCTTCAAGATCATCTTCACTAAGACCTAGATTAAAAGATCGATTAATTCGACCACAATAATATAAAAAGTTTTCGGCGGCTTCTTCTGAAGCTGAATCCATCACTGATTGATGTAAATCAAACTCTATATCTTCAGCTAGGTTCTCGTACCAATAAAGCATACTTTCGTACTTAACCCATGGGGGAGAGCTTTGAAGAGAGAATTCTTTTTTATTAAATCTTACTAGTGATGCATCATCGCCACCACTTCTCCAGTAAACACCGTCAAGGTTTTGATGAATGATTGAGTACTTAGGAGCACGACTAAAATTCTTGGAAACTTTTTGCGGTAATTTATTGGCAACAATATGAAGTTCACCAAATAAAACCAGCATCGTTGTTTCTTTATTAGCCTTAAGGTATTCGCAGATCAGATTCGCGGCGTGCTGATCTCTCTTTGCCAGATTGCCTTTAGTATTTAGAGCAATAATCTCTAGACCCTTACTTTTAGCTAGCTCAAAAAATGGTCTATAGTGTTTCCAAGGAAATCTCCAGCTCTCATGATAATTAATACTTTCTAAAAACTCCTGCTCAGAAATAAGCCCTTGAATATAACTATCAAGATAAATTTGATCTTGTTCATAAACCATCTCCATTCCAAGCGATAGCTTTTTGGATTTAGTTTTAAGCATATGCCTTAGCAGTCGCTCTAGAGTTCTAGAGCTTTGATCAAAAGTATGAAAATCACCAAGGTAGATAACTCTAGACTGATCTATATGCTCAAAAAGCTCGTTGATTGGAACAGCGTTAAAAGTTCTTTTAGCTAGTTTCTCTTGATCTTTTCGGTAACGCTCAAGCTCGGCCGAAGCAGGACCCTCTTGGGCCAGCGCTCTTTTTCTCATGGAAAGATAGATCGAGCGTTGAATTTGTCTTACTTCATCGATTGTGGCCAATATCTCTCACTCATTATGATTAAATCTATTGTAAGGGGTCATGGGATATGGAGCAAGCTTAGGAGAAGATTAGCGCAATTGAGACTGAAGGACGTTCTCAATCAGTAATTGTGTACGAGTCAGAAGACTTTGAATCGTTTTTGAAATTCCACGGTAGTTTGAAACCACACTTTGAAGCTCATCAGCTTTAGGCAGTCTCAGTCCTTGGATCAGCTGAGCGATAGGGGCACCAACACTACCTGACAGGACAAATCTCACAAAATGGAGATACTCCTCATTACCGTGTAGCTCTAGAATCACTTCACCGTGGTAGCAAAGCTCAAGCATTGAGCCGTCATCAGACTTTTTCAGGCTAACCTTTTCAAGGGGAAAATTAATTGCATTACGATCACCTGTAGTGACTTTAACGAAAAGATCATCATGGTGAGGAATAAGGGGAGTTGATTCCAACTTGAGCAGAGGCTGAAGAATCAATGGATTTTGATAATTAATCACTTCAGGAGACTTTTCTAAGTTTTGTGACCCGCTTAAAAGTTGTACTTTAAAGCCAGAAAGAAGTGACAGAGCATTCCAGCTGTAGCCACTTTGTGTATCTCTAATGAGTTTTTCAGCTTGATCAAACTGAGCATCTAAATCTTCTGGGTGCATATTAAGAATTTCTGCACTGTCTTTTTCAAGGACTGAAAGAATTTGAGCAACATCAGCTGAATAAAACTTTGGATAAGCAAAGAAGCCCGGGATCAAAGTACTACTAAGCTTAGATTTTAAGTTCGCGATACTTCCACCAAGAGAAAGTTGAATGAGCTGTTTACCCATGGCCGAAGAAAAGAAAGTCTTAAATAGGTTAGGATTGAGATCATTCATCTTAGGCATAAGACCAAAATATTGGAAGTATGCATTGCCATACTCTTCACGCTTAGCCTTGTAAGCTTCTGAAGATATAAGCTCTAATTCAATTTGTTCAGGGTCTCTATTATCAACAATTAAAACATAGGGATGATGTTGCTTAGGCTTAAACATAAGGCCTAAGAAATCTTCTTTTTGATTATTAGGCTGTTGATCAAGTGTCTCTAAATGGAAGTAATGATCAAGTGGTGTACAACGACCCGTTAACTTTTTAAAGAATGAAGGGTGAGTAATTTGAGAGCTATCTTCATTCGCTGAAGCAAGAAGTTTACCTTCAAATAGTGCATCTTGATGGAAATTAAACGATCGCCCCTCTTTTTCAACCTGAAAGAGAGGAGTGGCATAGGCTTTTCTTGAAAACACGAAGTTTTCAAACTCTTTAGCGTACCAGGCAAAATGACTGAACATCTTGAGTTCGCCTTCCCATTGGAAGTTTTGGTAGCACTCTCTAGCAGTTGCAGGATGAGCTTTTTGATCTCTATGAGTGAAAACATAAAGGTAGTGAGGTATCTCGCCCTTGCCTTTAATATTTTCTAAGTTAATACCAGCATGAACTTTAGCCATGCCTAATAACTGTTGTAATTTATCAGTACGGCTAGGGACAAAAAGCTTTTGGCTCGTAAGTACAAATAACCAGCCATCACGACCTAAATCTTTCATCTGCTCTCTAATTTTAGAGATCAGATTTTGATGTGGGTTTCTTTTAGGTTGTTTAATCAAGTTAAGGACAATTCTGTCGTAACTGCCAGACTTAACACCTTGGTCACGATTAAAGAGCG
>CAXBMT010000003.1:0-31585 GCA_963976925.1 uncultured Bdellovibrionales bacterium | reverse complement strand
GATCGCGTAGAAGAATTTAAACTTAAGAAAATGTACCGTTCACCAAATGGTACAATCAGAAATATTCTTGGTGGCACAGTTTTTCGTGAACCAATTATCTGTACTAATGTTCCACGTCTAGTTCCTAACTGGACCAAGCCAATCATGATCGGCCGTCACGCTTTTGGTGATCAATACAAAGCGGTTGATTTTGTTACTAAAGGAAAAGGTAAACTCACAATCACATATACTCCGGAAGGCGGATCTCCTGAAGTTCATGAAATTTTTGACTTCAAAGGTGATGGCGTTGCTATGGGTATGTATAACACTGATGAAAGTATCAGTGATTTCGCTCACAGCTGTTTCAACATGGCGATGAGCAAGAAGTGGCCTCTTTACCTTTCAACTAAGAATACTATTCTTAAAAAATATGATGGTCGTTTCAAAGATATTTTCCAATCAATCTATGAAAGTGATTATCAAAAGAAATTTGAAAGCCTAGGCATCTCTTACGAACACCGTTTGATTGATGACATGGTTGCTGCTGCACTTAAGTGGAATGGCGATTTCCTTTGGGCCTGTAAAAACTACGACGGCGACGTTCAATCAGATACAGTTGCTCAAGGTTTTGGTTCCCTTGGTCTTATGACTTCAGTTCTTATGACTGCTGATGGCAAAACTGTTGAAGCCGAAGCTGCTCACGGAACAGTGACTCGTCACTATCGTCAGCACCAACAAGGTAAGAAAACTTCAACAAACCCTATTGCTTCAATCTTTGCATGGACTAGAGGTCTTGCTCACCGTGCGAAACTTGATGGTAATGCTGATCTTTCAAAGTTCAGTACTGCCCTAGAAGAGGTTTGCGTAGAAACTGTTGAATCTGGCAAAATGACCAAAGATTTGGCGCTATGCATTCACGGCAAACAAATGAATGACTCTCACTGGTTAACCACTGAAGAGTTCCTTGCTGCGCTAGATACAAATCTTCAAAGTAAGCTTAACACTAAGTAATTACTAGATAGCCCCTGCCAGTCAGGGGCTTTTTTGCGCCCACGTTTTACGTGGTGAATAAATTTTGACGTTTCTATTTCTATGCGTTAAACATAGAGCGTTCAAACTGTTAATTACTCACGAGGTCCGTATGAAGACATTTGCTGCTATTGCTTTTGCTATCGCTATCGCTCTTGCTACTACAGTTAGCGCTGATACAAATATTGATATGGATGAGGCAATTGATGTTTCTGCCAATTATTCAAGACCACAAATTTCACAATCAGATCGTTTGAAGCAAGTTCGCGCTAAGCTTGAAAAGCAAAACGAAATGCTTGTTAGAAAACAAATCGAAACTCTTCGTCTTAAGAACGAGCTTGAACTAACTAAAAGAACTCAACAAGCTTTCAATCAAATGATGAATAACTTAGAGCAAGTTCAATAATCATTTAAAATAAAAAGATATTTATAACGGCCGTCGAAAGTTTCGACGGTTTTTTTTTGCCTTCAATCTAAAACTCAGTCACTTAGACTGTGGCATGATACTTGTAACACAACTCCTGAATACTTTTTTATCCAGGAGGATCCATGTCTTTTTCATTTAAGCATTATGCTTTTGCCGCTACAGCGCTAGCAGGCGTTTATAGTGCCCAACTCTCTGTTGGTTTTTTCCAACCAGACGACGCCGTAAGAACAATCGCACAAGTCGAAGAACAGGTTGTCTTAACTGCAGAAAATATTGTCGAAGAAATTAATAAAAAATCTCTTAAAAAAGCTGAAAAACTTGAAGCTATTAAAGCTCAACTTGCTAAAATTGAAGAGGTTTCCGACTCTAAAGAGCTTAAAGCTTTACTTGCCCAACATAAAGCAGATCTAAAAGCCGCCATTGAATCTCATGACATCTTTAAAACTGATGTTGAAAACTTTATTGCTGCTCAAGAGGATACATTTGATATCTCCGCTATAGAAGAGTCGATGATGAAGCTTAGTGAAGAACAACTTAAGCTCATTAGTGAGTTCAATAATCAAAAATTTGAAGAAGCTATTGTTGTTGCAAAAGACAAAGAAGAAGCTCAAAGAGACGAGAAAATCAGCTCTCTTGAACAGATGCTTTGCCAGCAAAAAGAAAGCCTTACAGCTTTAAAAGATGAGCTCTCAGAAAAGCTTTCAAAGCTCACTGACCTTATTAGTTCTACTGATCAAAAGCCAGAACCTACAATTTATGATCCAGGATTTGCGATGCCATGGGCACAAATGCCAATGCCATTTCAAATGATGATGAACCCATTTAGCTTTTTAATGGGATCTAACTCACAACAAGCAGGAAACCCATATAGCATGGGGATGGACCCAGGATTTGGCCTTATGGACATGTCAGCCTTTGGCCTTGGCGGCAGTGGAATGACTCAAAATAACTTCTACGGACCTACATCGTTTAATGCCTTCAACAGCATGATGATGCCGCAAAGACGTGAGCCTTCTCAGTCTGATGTTCAACAGAACCAGGAGGGAGTCCACGTTCCACCTGAGCAAGCTTTTGTTCCATATTTTCATAGAACAATAGTTCCTGAAGTGTCAGCAACTCTACAGTGATCAAATTTTAGTCACCACCCTATAATAATTTCAGTGCTTTAAACCCGTGTCATCTGGCACGGGTTTTGCTCTTTATGACTGTATATAAATTAAGAATCGGAGCAGTTATGAAGAAGTTTCACCCACTATTTGGTTTTATCCTATGTCTTAGCTTTGTAAGCTTTGCACCTATGAGTCTTCTGACTGATGATGGTCGCGCACCAGCCAGTAAAGAAGATCCAAAGCCACAAGTTGAAACAAGAAGACAACTTTTTGTCTTTGGTCCACTTATCATCTACAAGCGAAGCGAAAAGATTAAAGAAGTTCGTGTTGAGTATAGAAGACTACAATCTGACGTTCGATTAATTGCCGAGCAAAGAGAAGAAATTAAAAGACTGATTGATCGATCAAACGGATCAATGGAAGAACTCAAAGAGCTTAAAGCTGAATTATCAAAAATTACTGCGGCCCATGCAGCAGCAACACAAGAGCTTGAAGAACTTAAAGTTAGCTTTGATGCTGAAAGAGCTGCCATGGCGACAGAGATTGAAGCCTTAACGGCAAGTAATGAAGTGAGTGAAGCAGAAAAAGCTGAAGCATTAGCGTTACTTGAAGAAGAAAGAATTAATGCACAAACATTATCAAATGATATCGCTAGTCTAACTCGTGAAGTTGAACTTAAAAATTCTGAACTTTCTGAAGTTAAAGAAGAGCTAGAAATTGCACAAGCTGAGATAATTGCAAAAGAAGAAGAGCTTTCTAGAATTAAATGTGAAAACGAAAGTGCGGTTGCTTCTTTAAGAGCAGATATTAAAAAGATTGAAGAAGAGCGTGATGAGATTTCTCTTATGATGGACACTCTTCGTTCAGACTATGAAGCGCAAATCACCCATCAACAAATGCAACAACAACAAATGATGATGGCGATGGCAATGTTCTCATATCAGTCGATGCTAACGCCTCAAGGAAATCCTTATATGGCTCAGTCATCACTCTTTGATCCAAATTATCAGATGATGCATATTCAACAAGCTCAACTTATTAAACAAATGAATACTATGCAGTACAAGCCAGGTGTTACCAATAATTACTATGGCAGCTATACAGGAATGTATGGCAATGGTGGCGACTTTATGGAAGCTAATCCATACGAGCTAAATCACTATAATATGTTTGCTAATAATACCGTTGGTATGAATGCTGGATCGATGGCTCCAAATGATACTTCTATGCCGTCAATGCCTGCAGCTATTCAACCGAGCTTAGCACCAGGTTATTTCGTTTTTTAAGGAAAAATTTTCCTAAATAAATAAATCCATCTTCCGAAGAATTAATAAGACTGTTGCGAATGCGACATACACGGGGGATGGCCATGGCCAAGACAATTTTCAAGAAATGCCATATGTGCGGACATGTTATAGAAGCTCAAACAGAGCCACAAAGATGCGAGAAATGCCGAAAGTCCTTCCTTCCAAGTAACTATTTCGAAAAAATCCACAGCAAAGATAAGGTCGAGTTTAACCACTTGTTTTCTAGTTCAGATGATCTTTTTGAAGAAGATCTAGTAAAAGGTTTTCACGTCCTTTGGTAAGAATTCAATGACTTAACGCCTAGCTATATCAGCCTTTAATAGTCAGGTTTTAATCAGCATGCTAATTTTTTAGTATGAACACACAACAAACTACAGAAAGCTCCCCCTATAAAAAACTCCATCCCGTCATTGTTCGCTTACTCGAAAAGCGCGGACTTGATCATCAAGGAATTACTGATTTCTTGTCGTGGGATTTAAAAGAGCTACCTGATCTTCTGGCCATGCATGACATTGAAAAGTCAGCCTTAAGAATCATTGATGCAATTGATGCTAAAGAAGAAATTGGAATCTACGGCGACTATGACGTCGACGGCACCACTTCGTGTGCACTCTTTGCGCACTTTTTTAAAATGCTTGGAATCAAGGTTCAATTAATTCAACCAAGTCGTTTTGTTGAAGGTTATGGGCTACATCCACCTTCAGTTGATCAAGCTAAGGAAGCTGGAATCAAACTTCTCATCACTGTTGATTGTGGCATCACTAATAATGAAGCTGCTCTTCACGCAAAAAGTATTGGCGTTGATCTTATCATTACCGATCATCATAAAGACGCTCGCGAGGAGATGCCACAAGCTTACGCTGTGGTTAATCCAAATAGAAGAGATGAACCTGAAGATACCAAGCTTCGCCCTCTAGCAGGAGTTGGTGTTGCTTTCGCTATTTGTATGAAAATCAGAGAGCTTTTAATGGCTCGCGGACAAAAAATTGAAACGCTTTATCCCCTATTACAATTTGTTGCGATTGGTACAATTTGTGACTTGGCCAAGCTTACTCCAATGAATATTAAACTTGTTCGTCATGGGCTTAAGCAGATTCCACAAACTCAGTACCCGGGCATTAAAGCATTCTTTTCTAGAGAAGAAAGAGAAGCTGGATTTATACCAGCAGAAAAACTCGCCTTTCACGTTGGCCCTTATATCAATTCAAAAGGCAGACTTGATCATCCGGAAAAAGCACTCTTACTTTTAATGAGTGAAACTGAAGAAGAAGCTTCAACTCATTATAATCATCTTGAAGTTTGTAATAACGAAAGAAAGTGGATTCAGGCACAAGTTTTTGAAGGTGCACGAGAGCAAGTTATCAGTGATATCAAGGGCGGCGATCATATAGCGAGTGTTGTTTACAATGCTGAATGGCACGAAGGGGTGATTGGAATCGTTGCTTCTAAACTAGTAGAAACATTTAAAGCTCCGGCTATCGTTTTCACTAACGGTGAAGAAGAAGGCATGATTAAAGCTAGTGCTAGAAGCTATGGTGTATTAAATATCTTTGATTGCCTTAAAGAGTGTGAAGATCTATTCGCTCGCTTTGGTGGACATAAAGCGGCAGCAGGTCTTTCAATGCCTAAGTCAAATTTTAGAGCATTTAGAGAAAGATTCCTAAGAGCAATTGCTTCTAGACCATTAATGGAAAGAACCGTGACCGAATCCTACGATCTTGAAATTGATGCTAATGAAATCAGCTATGAGCTTACGAAAGCACTTGATCTACTTGAGCCATTTGGAATGGGTAATGCTAAGCCCGTCTTTAAGGTCACTGGAATGAAGCTTGAAAGCTTTGATCTTTTAAAAGATGTTCACGTCAGATGGAATTTTAAAACACCTAATGGACAATATCTTAAAGGTATTAGTTTTAATTACATCACCAAATGGGGTGTGGTTCATCCTGAAGAGATTTATCGTTCACAACAAACTGGACAAGATCAACTGTCAGTGACTTTTACTCTTGGAATTAATCGTTTTAATGGAAGAGAGTTTTTACAGTTGATGGTCGATAACGTTTCGATTGGTAATTTAGCTTAAAAAAAAGCCACTCTTTCGAGTGGCTTCATTTTTTATCTTACGATTGTAACTTTCTTCATAACAACATCTTCAACCGGACGATCCATCTGTCCTGTTCTCGTGCTGCCAATTGTTTTAATCACATCAAGACCTTCTGTCACACGACCAAAGACAGTGTGACGGCCATCTAGGTGTGGTGTAGGTGCAAGAGTAATAAAGAACTGAGAACCATTTGTTCCAGGACCAGCATTGGCCATTGAAAGCATCCCTTCAGCAGAGTGGCGAAGTTCAGAAGTACATTCATCTTCAAAACGATAGCCTGGACCTCCACGACCTGAACCTTCAGGGCATCCACCTTGAATCATGAAGCCTTTAATCACTCTGTGGAAAACTAGACCGTCATAGAAGTTACCTTCTTTAACAGTTTCTTGGCGTCCTTCAGCAAGATTGACGAAGTTCCAAACTGTTTCAGGACATTCCTTAGCAAACAGCTCTACCGTAAAGTCGCCCAAGGTTGTTTCAAACTTTGCGTTAACTCTGTCTAATTCTTCTTTATGAGTATTCTTTTTAAAACTTTTACCAAACATAGTACCTCCTAATAAGCTTTTCTCGCATCAACGCCGCTAAGTTCTCCAATCGAGATACCCTTTGGTTCAATGAGAGTTATATTTTTATCTTTTCCAAAAAAATCTTTTATATTGAGTGTAGGGATAGACTTCAGGTCCCCGTTAGAATCAAATGGCGACAGTGTCGACATTGGAAGTACCGAGAACTCTCCATCAAAATTTAAGTCTGAGATGAGTTTTCTAGCTGTTTTTTCTGAGTAACAAAGTGACACAAAAACTGGATAAGCACTCAAGTAAGTTGGAGTGGCGAGCATTTTCTTAAAAGCCGCAATTTTAGACTTATCTTTCATCAGTGGATCGATGACAATCAAGTTAATTTTTTTAAACTTCGGAATTTTAAACGGCATAATGCCTGCTTGAATTCTTTCAGAGACAGAATAAAAAAGTCTCTCCTCTTCAACTAAGCTTAGGCCATTGGACAAGCTTCTTTGCGCTCGATCAATATTAAATGAAATTTGAAACTGGATACTTTGTTGATAATCAAGGCCAAAGCTTTGACTTAGTTTATTTAAGTCAAAAAAGCGAACACTCGATTCGCGGTGACATCCTAGAGACGATACCGTCTCGGCCCATACTGGAAGGTCAGGCAGAAAGTACTGAACCACGCCTGAACCAGTAAAGTACTCGCCAACATTTCGTCTTTGAGATTCATCATCACTTGTGCCACAGCTAGCTAAGAATATAAGTAGCAATAAGTACTTCATGTCTTGGACACCGGCTTAAACCAGTTCATGACGTCCTTAATAATAACTTCAACCATTTCATCTTTGTCATTTTTTTGAAGCGTATAAAAACCTGGCTCAGATTTTATAACACTTGTAGAAAGTGATTCAGGTTTAATTGCTAAGCCTTTAAGCTTTTCCAAGTTCCACTCTGGCTTTCTAGCATTAAAGATATGATCAAACTTCTCAGTTACGATATTTCCATCAGGTACAAGTTCTATCGTGGCAAAAATTCCAGGTTGATCAACGAGCAGATCAAGTGAAATGAGCGTAGCTTCATTATGTGATACGACATTATTCTTTGGCTCAGTTGGCATTGGAACTTTAACGCGAATATAGTCTTCCATCTCGCGCCATTCATGAACTTTCTTTTGGTAGATGTCTTTATCGTTATTCCACTTTTCTTCAGCTTTCTTTAAAAAGGAAAACCACTCTTTTGATAAAGTATTTTCATTAAAGACTTTAAGCTGAGTTACTTCGTGACAGTGACTTGCAATACAAGAGAGAACTTCATCGTCACCACCAACAACTAAAGTTCGACCTTTAGCTAAGGTTGAAATATCTTCTGGTAGGTTCTTAGTATTATAAATTCGATCACTGAGTCGTGTCTCATTTAAGACTTGTGCACCAGAAGGAGACAAGCCTGGTCTTGTGGATAGTTCATCAAAACAAGTGATAACAATATCGACATCATGAAAGTTTTCAATTGGCTCATGAAGTGAGGCTAAAACCTTATCTCCAAGCTTTTCAAAAACCTCTGGATTTTCATCCATCTGCTTTAAGACACCGGTTTTTGGGTTTTCACTAACAACAACTCTAAACATATCGCTGAGACGACTCTTGCCACCAAAGCCTGGAGCTTCAAGCGCAAGGTGGGCTTTATGAATGCGTTTGACTTCACACAAAGAAACACGAAGAGAGCGCTCTTCAAGCTTGGATAGCAAATCCTTTGAAACAGAGTTTTGTGTCCAGTCAGTCGTAGCAAAAATACGAACGTCTGCACCTAGATCAAAGAATTTTATAGAGGATTGAGCCGCTTGGGGACCACTACCTATAACCGCTACCTTCATATGGCATCTTTGATACCACGAAAGGGCTAGTTATAGGCAGTAAACCTTGTTTTCATTGCGGTCGATGCTTGAATGTTCAGCAAATTTATACATGAAATTGATGAAATGCTCCATAACCTCAAAGCCTGGCAATGACTTATCGAATTCACAGCCATAATGCATATAGGTTTCGCCGTTTTCATCAATATGCTCATTACTATGACGCAAGTTAACAACGACTGGAACAAAAGATTGTTTAGTAAAATACATGCGCAGAGTCAGCTCTGTACCTTGGGCAAAAGCTTTATCTTTTTTCACATCCCATGGAACTTGAAAAAGACAACCGTCTTTAGATAGATCAACTAGCTTAACTGGATATACCGACCCGTTATCATCGATAACACTGTAGGCGCCTAAAAAGTTTTGAAACATTAGGCGTTCGAAGTTACGACGCTTTTGTTCAATGCTTTCTTTTCTCTTTCCTACAAAATCCAATAACTTATCAGCCATTCCAGAGCTCCTTATCTAGGTCTGCCACGTAGTGACTTATCGACCGATTCGGGAAAACTCTTAGTATTTGGAGCCCTTTTTTTGCCAATCAGGGATTTGGGAAATTTCTGCAAGAAGTTGTTTATACGACTCTAAACGAGTGATTAAGAGCTCTTGATCTTTCTTGGAGAGATTATCCGAGAAAAATGCACAGCCTTTATTCTTAGGTTCGTGATCACAGTTGGTGAATTTACAACCGGTCGCCACTTGCTCAAGATCTGGAAACAGTTCAAGCAGATCATCACTTGCAATATCATCAATTGAGAATTGGCGAATACCAGGACTATCAATTAAATCAAAATCTTTGCAGTGAACGATCTCGGACCAAGTTGTTGTATGGGAGCCTTTACCAACTTTTCCAACCGCGCCGGTTTTAAGCTCAATATTTTCGCCATTGATGGCATTAATAGTTTCACTCTTACCGACGCCACTTTGACCAACAAAGATGGCCGTTTTTCCTTTTAGCTTTTCTTTAAGTTCAGTTAAGCCGTTTTCAAGATAGCGAGGACTATACTCTTTATCGATGGCGCAGATCTCAAAACAATCAACACCTAAAAACTTAAGTCTTTCTGCTTCAAACTTTAAATCAAAATCATCTTCCGAGTACTCATCCATTTTATTAAAAATTACCAATGGATGAACTTGCCACTGATGAGCACGAGTTAAAAAGCGATCAACGATGCCGCGTTTGTAATTAGGCTTTGAGCAAGAGTTTAAAATAATAAGACAGTCACAGTTGGCTGCAGTTATTTTCTTTTTTGATTCACGTCTAAGCATTCTAAAGATTTCACTAGAGCGTTCATCAACCGATTTAATCACCCACTCGTCGACCTGGGCTTCAAGTTCAACATAATCGCCGACCACGATGGTGTCGTCTTTTAAAAGGTTCCCAAGAGCGGTGGCCTGGACAATTTCAGAAGTATCGATGAGCTTGCATTCGAAGATTCGCTTGTCGGACTTGATGACACGAGCTTTGCTCATTTTGATTCACCCATAAACCCCTGTGGGAAAAAATGATTTTTCGGATCATATTGTTGTTTTAATATTTTAAAGAGAGCTGTCTGAGTATGTGAATAAAACTTTTGAATAAATGGTTTTTTCAAAAATCCGATTCCGTGCTCAGCAAAAGGCGATCCGTTCCAATCATGAACTTTATCATAAAGTCCCAATAATGAATCTTGGCATAACTTTTCTTTGTCTGGACTTGGCATAAAGTTAAAGTGCAAGTGAGCGTCGCCGAAATGGCCGAATAGGTTATACTCAACACCGATCTTCGTCATCTCACGGTAGTAAGCTAAAAGCTTAGAAAAGTCCTTAGTAGCAACTTGGACGTCAGTGCCTTTTTTAGTCACACCCATCTTAGTATTGCGCTCAAATACGGCCCTTGGAACTTCCATTCTAAGCGCGTGACAATTAGCTGCCGTCATTTGGAAAATATCGTCTTCGCCAACCCCTTCGAGTTTACTAAGCAGAGTTTCGTAAACATATTCAAAGTCGGCTTCTTTAATTTCTAGAAAGATAAGATCTTTTCCTTCGCAGTCGCGAGGAAGTTTTTCTGGGGCGAGTGTCGCCAGGCAATGCTTATCTAATAACTCACAAGCTGATATTTGAATTCTAAGCGCTTGAACCTTTTCAAATATTTCGAGGTGAGCTTGATCGTCTTCATCCCAACATGGAAGCTTTAAAAAAAGATACGTTAATGGTTCTAGTTTTGCCGTCTTTAACCAAACTTCAGTGATAAAACCAAGTTGTCCCTCGGTTCCAGTCATAAGATCGGTTTGAGTTTCAAATCTTGGGTAAGGAGCATTCTTAAAATTTTGATAAACATCGTATTCGGCCTGATAGTCGATCAAATTTTGTTGCTGTGACTTAAGATCGAGCTTATTGGCCTGTTCTAGCTCGCACTCTTTACCTTCATGATTAAGATATTTTAGTTTAATCACTTGAGATCGAAGTGTTCCGTGACCAAAGCAGCGCTCACCTGTGCAAGAAGTTGCCACTCCAGCAATAACCGCTGCCAGCTCTTCTGTCGGTGAGGTCATAATCTCTCGACCTTGGGATCTGGCAAAAATCTTACTGTCTTTCCAGGTCACTGGACCTTTAATATGTAAGACATCCCCTTCCATCACCATTGATTGCTCAAGGCTTGAGGTATCGACAATGGTTAAATTGATGTCACCAAGACTGGAGAGAGTCTCAAAGGGGATCACGGTGGAGGTCTTCGAGCCGGTATAAAGACTAGGCCCGGCCTGTCTAATATGCTCAGAGATTTGTTCCAAAGATTTCAACGAAATTTGCTTGATCCCACCTGTTTTAGCATCTTTGCTGCTATTGGGCGAGAGTTAGCGTAATTCCTTAATTGACGAAGTTTCACTAAAACTTTATCTTATTAAAGACTTAGGCTTCGCGCATCCTGTCAAAGGACTCGGGCGGCCAACTTCAAAGCAGACGTAGCTCAGCTGGATAGAGCATCCGCCTTCTAAGCGGACGGTCACAGGTTCGAATCCTGTCGTCTGCGCCATTCAATCTTAAATTTATTATTGAAACAGAAACTGCAGAATCTTTTTGGTTAACTTCTTTTTGAAAACTCCAAAGTGTCCACCGTCATTAACTCTGAAATGCTCAACCGGTGCTAGGCAGTCTTGCATGGCAAACTGATCAGTCTCTTTACCTTTGATGAAGTTGGAAGCATTAAAACTTTCTTTGTGAGATTTTAAGCTTCCCTTACAACCATTATGTTTTGCCCAACGACTGATATGCTCTAAAGCGCCGACGTGAGCAGTTCGTCCATTATCAAAACCATCATAAAGGATTGTTTTATCAGCTGTACCGTGGACATGAAGCATAGGGATTGGACGATTATGTTCACAGTTTAATTCATTAACTGGCACAACGTCACCGCTAGCATCTCTAGCATCACTAGTACCTGAGATGCTGACAATTCCTGCAATATTTAATTCTGTACTACAAGCAAGCTTCGTCGTTAAAAAAGCTCCATTTGAATATCCAATCAAGAAGATTTTATTCAAATCGATTCGACCAATTTCGTTTGAGTTTTTTATACGATCGATCAAGCCCTTGATATAAGCGACGTCATCAACTTGACTCTGATCAAAGTCACAACAAAAATTGGAAGCGTTCCAATAACCTCTACCACTTGAATCTTTAAGTCCATCGGGTGCAGCGAAAACAAAGCCAAAATCATTATAAAACGATCTCAGTCTTACATAGAAGTTTTGAAGAGCTCCACTTCCACCATAACCATGAAGGGAAATGATAAGCGGCCATTTATCTTGTGAGCTAAACGCCTTAGGCATAAAGACTTTGACGTCTCCTCTGCCTGGAATCTCAGCCTTAAGCTCTACGCTTTTGGCCATAACATTAGAAGAAAGAGCTAGAAGTAGGATAAAAATAAGTTTTTGCATGCCTTCTCGTAGCCTGATCTCATGCGTCAGTAAAGGGAATTTCCCAAATTTCAGACTTAGACAAAGTCTAACATTTTCCCACATCGCTAGCCTGTGTATGACCTATTTCCCACAATAAACGCATGAAAAAATTTATCTTAATAACGCTCTTTTTAATCACAAGTGCCTCATGGGCAAATACTCGATTTTGTAACGCTAGTCGAAGCCCTGATTTCACAGCAACAGCACTATCAAGCTCAAAGAATCGACTGAGTTTTACTAATCGTGGCGGCTTATTAGGCGGTGGTGTCTGCTGGTGGCACTCTCGATTTACGAGAAACGCTATCTATAAAGCAAGGTTTAACCCAGAAGCTAAAACAGCAAGTGAAGAAGAAACTAAAGATATTATTAAAGCGATTAGAAAAGGCAAAAATGTTATAGCGATTGATGGCTACAAGAACTTGAAAGAATTTAGTCGTATCAATGAAGAGCTGATCCAAAAAGAACTAGAGTCGTGGCAACGCTATGACGGTTTTATCAGACAACAATGGATTGTTGGTTTATGGGGATGGCACCGCTTACCTGCGAGCAAGATGAAAGCTCGAGTTGAGCACCTTTACGACTATGTTAAAAAACAAGGCAATATTGCTTATTTAAAGCTTCAAATTAAAGGCATTACTGCTCATAGTTGGCTTGTAACTGATATGCAAAAAATGAGTGATGGTTATGATTTAAAGATCATTGATTCTAATTATCATTATCCAATTGCTTATCGCTACCGCTATGGAGATAGAAGTTTTGAAACTCCAAGCTATGGCGACGTCGTTCCTTACTTAGGAAAGATCAAAGAAAATCAACGAAATAAAAATATTAGAAGCTCTTATTGCCGAGCAAGACCGTAGTATTGAAAAGAACTTCATTCTTTAAGACGCTTTGATCAAGATTGGTTTTAATACCCTTTACGACTTCTTGATAAAAACTAAGATAGCTTCCTTTTTCTAATTCAACTCGTATGCCTTCACTTATCTTAAAAGAATCAGCGGGGTATTGACCAAAAGCTAGATCGTTTGGAGTCATGCCTGAGCGCAATTGTGACTCTTGTACATCAAGCTGTTCAAATAAGGCACTCCCTTTAGTTCCATGAATCCTAAAGCGAAAACCAAAGTCTTTTACGATACACGATGCTCTTAAATGAAAGCGGCGACCTTTAGGATATTTAAAAGTGACATCAAAATAATCATCAGCTTCGACAGACTCTCTTTGCCTGGCTATATCAAAATCAATATCTTCAGGTGTTCCCATCAACTGTAACGCCTGATCAATAAGATGTGGCCCTAGATCCCACCAAACACCCGATTGAGGACCAGACTTTTCTCTCCAAGCATTTTCTTTTGCTTCAACACGAAAGCGATCAAAGTGAGATTCAATACTAATGATTTCGCCAAGCACTTTTGAATCGATTAACTTTTTAATGGTTAAAAAGTCTGCATCATAGCGTCTATTGAAAAAAACACTTAAAAACAAACCACGATCTTTTGCCAGAGCGAAAAGCTCCTGCGCTTCGTTTAAGGTTTGAGTGAAGGGCTTTTCAACTACCACGTGTTTGCCCGCTAAAAGAGCATCTTTTGCTTGCTTAAAGTGAAGCTGATGTGGAGTTGTAATAATGACAAGATCACTAATCTCTAGAGACTTCTTAAAGTCACAAATCGTTACACCAGGAAAATCTTTTTTGATCTCATCAGCTCTGGAGCTAACAACTGCGACGATCTCTAGTTCAGAACAAGAGCTTATCAGTGGTGCGTGAAAGCTTTTTCCCGATAGACCATAACCAACAAGGGCAACTTTAATTGTATTCACAGTTCAACCTCGCCTTGAACTGGCTCAGACTCAACAAAAGACTTATTTTCTTCCTGCGAAATCTGAGTCACTAAAGAGACGACTTGATCATACTCAGCCTGTTCAGCAAGAATTAAGAGAGTGTCACCACCTTGAAAGACTGTCGATCCTCTAGGGGCAAATACATCTTCGGCTCTTTTTAAAAGAACAATCAAAAGCTTTTGCGGAATATTCATTTCTGCAAT
Source organism: uncultured Bdellovibrionales bacterium (assembly GCA_963976925.1). Lineage (GTDB taxonomy): Bacteria > Bdellovibrionota > Bacteriovoracia > Bacteriovoracales > Bacteriovoracaceae > UBA4207. Next base: position 17,241 of record CAXBMT010000003.1, on the reverse strand, counting down.
TGATTTTCCGACCACGACTGAATCGTTAGGGATTTCAATTTCTTTAAGTCCATCTTGAATTTCAGATCCTGTAACATACTCAAAGGGAAACCTAATTTTCTTTTTAACTTCGATTGCGACCTTTAAAACATTGGCCAAAGGCTTAAGTGTAAATCCTTGAATGAGTGTTGTAATTAACACAACAAAAAAGACAATATTAAAAATCAGGCCACTTTTTGCTGACTCTGCCGAAAGAGCATAGGTACATAGAACAATTGGTACAGCCCCTCTTAAGCCCATCCAAGAAATCATAATTTTTTCACGCCAATTAAAACTTGTCGGCGCCATAGTTGCAAAAACTGCAACCGGTCTAGCGATAAAGAGCATAAATAATGCCAAGAAGACACCGTCCCCAGTCACGTCGACGAGATCAGTTGGATAAACTAAAAGTCCTAAAGATAAGAACATTAAAATTTGCATCAACCATGCAATAGAGTCATGAAACAAGATTAAGCTTTTTTTATGAACAAAAGTTGCTCGGCCTAAAATAAGAGCTGCAATATAAACAGCTAAAAAGCCATTTCCACCTAGGCGTTGAGTAATAGCATAAGTCAAAAGAGCAAATGAAATTGTTAGAACGGGATATAGACCTTCAAACTCAAGTCGAACTTTATTCAGTAAAACTCTAAGCCATCTACCGGCTCCAGCGCCGACGATGACACCAATCCCCATCTGCAAGAAGAAAGACAAGATCATACCGGGATATGAAAGCTGTTGCATTCCAAGGATTTGAATAAATAGCAGAGTTAGAAAAACTGCCATTGGATCGTTACTACCTGATTCAAGCTCAAGTACTTCACGAAGACCTGTCGTAAAGGAAAGCCCACGTGCTCTAAGAACGGTGAAGACAGCTGCAGCATCTGTCGAAGAAACAATAGCTCCAAGTAGAAGTGCTTCAGGCCACGTGAATTTTAAGACGTAGTGACCAAAAACTCCAATCAATACACCAAATGTTGCTAGAGAAATGCCGTGAGGGATGTAGGGCTTAATTCTTTTCCACTCCGTATCAAGACCGCCGGAAAAAAGAATTAAAACCAGAGAGATGATACCAATTGTTCTTGCAAGAGAGTGATCATCAAAAAGAATTCCGCCGATACCTTCTGCGCCTGCCAGCATTCCAACGCCGATAAAAACAAGAAGAGTCGGTACACCTACTCTGCCTGTTAGCTTGCTCATAAGAACGCAAGCAATCAGCAAGAAAGATCCAGAGATAATAAGAACTTCAACATCAAGCATTAGTCATAGCCTAGATTCATATCAAAGTCGAAATTCTAACATTGATGGCTTTTTTTAACTACAAAAAGCAAAGCGTCATTAAGCGATATCGACGACTTTATAAACCCGCAGTTCTTGTGGAGTTTCTAGCTCAAACTCTTCGCCTAGAGTCGTTCCAAATGCAGCGTCACCTATAGGAGAGAATGTGGAAATAACAAGAATTGGATTCTTATCAATCATAAGCATCGTGCCACCAGCTGTTGGAGCGATAAAGTATTTTCTCGTTTGATTTTTAAAACTTAAATCGACTAGGGCGCCAATTGCGACTTCTTCATCTTTTTTGAAATCCCTAATCGGTATTTCTTCAAGCATTTGTAGCTCAAGCTTTAACTCTTCAACTCTCTTTTCTTGAGCACCAGCAAGGTAGCCAGCTTCAATGCCTCGCGTGTCGTATTTGCCATCAGACTTTACGTCTCCGCTAGTCACATAATCTTTAGCTGACTTACTCGCCTCTTCTAAAGCCTTCAATTCAGCTCTAACCTTAGTTAAGAGCTGTTCAATAATTTGTTTTTTCATTTATAACTCAATCAATTTTTTGAGACGAATAGGACTCAACGGTTTTGGCTCATAGAAAGCGTGAATTTGATCAAGTTGTTTTTGAATGGTTTGATCCGGTCTGGTTGCAGACATCAGATAAAGAACCGCGTTAGGATGATTGGCTCTAAGTTTCTTAAGATAATCGACACCATTGCCATCTTCTAAATTCCAGTCAATCAAGGCCATATCAAAATCAGTTACAGATTTCGCTTGTGCGATACTCGCACAGCAATGAGGGTTGCAACCTAGTTTTGTAAGAACGGAGTTAAGAAGTAATAATAGTTCTTCACTATCATCAACGATTAAGACGTTCACTACTTTAACTTCCCGTATTCAACTTCATCAAAGCCTGCGATTTTAGTTTTTCCATTCTTTTCAACAAGAGGACGCTTGATAGCTGATGATGACTCTATTAACAATTTGATCTTTTTAGAGTCTGAAGCTGATTCAAATTCATCTTTAATTTTTCTGTAAGTAGGACCTCTTTTATTAACAGGCCAATCTTTCATATGATCTTTCCATTTTAAAATAAGCTCTTTTGTTGGTGGCTCTTTTTTAAAATCGCTGAACTCATAGTTGATTTTCTTTTTATCTAGAAAAGTAAGTGCTTTTTTAACAGTGTCACAATTTTTGATGCCATAGACCTTATACATAAGTATTCCTTAATTAATTGATCTATAGCTTAATTGTAATTGAGGATAATTTCTAGTTTAGGCTGAATTGTCTTGTGATTTAGACTTGTTGTCAGACTTCTTGCATAGCAGCTCCCAAAGCACTTTTGGCAGAGCACCACCGCCTTTGGCAGCAAAGTAACCAGCGTTTAAAACCATATTAGCTGGATGAGTGTTTAATAGACGATGTGGCTTTTCAACGCCATCTTCAGTCGAACAAAGAGAAGGGTCACTAACAGAATAATTCGTACGACAAACTCCAGGTCTATCTTTATAGACATTACAACTACCTTGCTCATTTAAAAAAATACAGCCGCGGTCTTTGTAATCTAACTTGTACCAATCTGTAGCATTATTTCCACTTTGAGCTTGAAGAGCTAATTTATCTATATCAACTTTAACTTTCTTGGATTTAATTAAATTAGCGAGTGAAGAAGCCTCGTCGTTACTAACAGAAACTTGCGTGTGACAGCAAGCAGTGCATCCTTGTTTACAGGTTACATGTTTAGCGACAATAGGATCGCTTAAGTTTTCAGCTAAATGTTTTTCGATTTCTTTATGAACGTGCTTTGCTCGGGCAATCGGTGAGTAGATTTGCTTAAGATGACTTAGATTTGATTCAAAAATAAACTTGTAAACCGGATGGTTCCTAAATTGTTGAAGTGTCTTTGCCGCTATAGCTGGTAAATTCAAGTAACAGTCCTAATTAAACGGTCCACCAAAAATTGCACCGCATAATTAATGATAGCATTTCAGACAGTTACAAATATCAATGGGATTTATTTGCCTAAACAAGCCCTAAGTACACGTTATTTCAGCGACTTATATTAAATATATTTATTGATTTGAATTTAGTTTGCCTTATAATTCAAACAAACGTATGAATTAAAACGAACGTTTGAATATCAAGGAAAATACTATGCGCTGGTTTCTGATCCTATTACTTCCAACAACGATCCTGTGTCAGACACAGCCTTCGGCCAAAGCTAAAGCAAAGCCTCAAGAAGTCATCAAACTTGATGAGCTACTACTCTCTAAAATCGCAAAAGAGAGTGCTCCCGGCATTAAACAGCTCGAAGCGACGATGCAAAGTGCGAAACTTAATCGGGATTCAATTGAAGATCAATATCATTGGAGACTACAAACTGATGCCACTTACGTTAAAGCAAACGAGAAAGCGCTGGCTCAATTTGCTCCGGTCACAACCGATATTAGTCAACTTCAAGCAGCTGTTATCAAACCATTTAGTTCAGGTTTCCAGGTTGGTCTGTCAGCGTTCACAAATCAAACCACAGACACTTTTGTTCAAGATGCAACCGACACAGGTTTTGGGCTTAACCTTTCGGTTGATTTGATGAAAAACCTCTTTGGTAAACTTTCAAAGTCACAATTAAGAAATGCAGAAGCTTTATCAAAGAAAGCTGAACTAGAAAAAGAGATTCAAGAAAAAGCCTTCATTCAAAGTTTAAGAAAAATTTACTGGGCCATCGTAGCAACTGAAGAACAGATAAAAATTTCTAAGGAATTACTTGCAACGTCGCTCCAGCAATTAAGAGATACTGAAAGACGTCGTAAGAGTAATGTTTCTGATGATGGAGACGTCGCTAGGAGTCGTTCACAAGTAGCTTCAAGAAGATCAACCATTCTTTTACTTGAGTATCAACGTGAATCTCAGTTTCAATTATTAAAAGAGCAACTACCAACGATTGCTAACAAAAAAGTTGTTTTAGCCAACGTCAACCTTACTGATGCTGTTGGTGAGGTGCTTGAGTGCACGGCGGTAATCGAAAATCAACGTGAAACACCTTATAACTTCACTCAATACGATGAAGTGCTAGATTTAGTTAACCAAGCTTACCAAGAAAGAAAAACAATCTCAGATTCAACGGATGGATGGGATCTAAAACTTAACGGAGAAGCGAGACGTTTCGGTAAAGAAAGAGGCTTTGATAACTCAGTTGATGGATTTACTGACGATAACCAAAGTCGCTATACAGTTGGACTTCAGTTGAATATTCCTCTAGATGGTAAAAAATCAACAACCGAGGACACTCTCAAGTTAGTTGATGAAAAAAGATTCTTAGCTGAAAAAGAGATGATCACTGCCCGAATGAATGCCTTTCATACTCAAACTCTAACCAATATTGTTCTTTTACAAAGAGCGGTTAGAACTCAAGGTGAAAACAGTAAAGATTTAAATACTAGTTTGAAATCTGCAAAAAAGAAATTCAATCAAGCAAGACTAGGTTTCAGAGAACTCATTGCTGATCAGGATCTTCTTTTAAGGAGTAATCTTGATGAAGTAACAACAAAACTTACCGTCGTTACGACTCTTCTTGATTACTTTTCTGTCTTTAATCAAACTCCTTGCAGCCTTAACAAATAAGAGAATTTTATGGAAAACATCGCAAACTTTTTTATACGAAATTATAAACTCACGATCGTTCTCTCTTTCGGTATGATTATTATGGGTCTACAAGGACTCAAAGGAATGAACGCTGAAAGTTATCCAACAGTCGACTTTGCGCAAGCAATTGTAACGACAGTTTATCGTGGCGCATCTGCAGAAGATATCGAGGCCAAGATCACTAAGCCTATCGAAGATGAAATTCGTGGAGTCATAGGCCTAAAAGATGTGAAGTCTGTTTCACAGCCTGGTATCTCAACGATCTATATCAAAGTGGATATTGATAACGCTGATGTTCCAAAGGCGATGAACGATCTGCAAAAAGCCGTCGATCGCGCCCAAGGACTTCCAACTGATCTTGAAGAAAAGCCAAACTTTACTGAAGTTAAAAGTGAAGAGTTTCCAGTCTATGAAATTGCGATTACAGGACCGAATGATCAAAGACAAAGAGATATTATCGCCGATCTTTTAAAAGAAGAGATGGAAGATAATAGCTCAGTTAAGGAAGCCAGGTTAACGGGCTTTACTAATAGACGATTTATTATTCATCTCGACCAACAAAAACTCGACTTCTACCATATTGGTACAAATGAAGTTTTAGGAAAGGTTCAAGCGAGAAACTTAAATATCCCAGGTGGAGAACTGCAAAAAGATAAGAGCCAAACTCTTATCAGACTTGAAGGTAAGGTTCAAAACACGAAAGACATTGAAGACATTATTATACGTACCAACTTTAATGGTAAAAAAATTCAAGTTAAGGATGTTGCCCGCGTTGAAGATGGTGCAGAAGAGATTAACACACTTGCTCAATATGCCGGACAACCTGCAACGCTAGTTATCGCCAATAAAAAAGGTGGTACTGATACGCTTAAGATGGTGAACGATCTTAAGAAGAAGGTAGAAAACTTTAAAAAACGCTACGGCGAAACTCACCAGTTTTATGCCTATCACGATGAAGCTGAAAAAGTTCAAGACAAACTAGATGTTCTTGAAAGTAATGCTGTCCAAGGTTTATTGCTTGTTGTGGTCTTTCTCTTTATTTTCTTACCAGGAAAGATTGGTCTAATGGCATCAATGTCACTGCCGATTGCGATCCTTGGAACGCTCGCAGTTATGAATGCGCTTGGATATACGCTTAACTCGATTACCATCCTCGCCTTAATTATCGCTCTCGGTATGCTTGTTGATAACGCTGTTGTTATCGCTGAAAACTTCACTCGCCTAAGAAAAGATGGCATGAATGCTCAGGATGCAGCCACTGAATCGATTAAGTCTCTATGGCTTCCAATTACGGCCACGGCTTTCACAACTATTGCAGCCTTTCTTCCAATGCTTGTTACAACTGGCGTGATGGGACAGTTTATTAAGTACATCCCTGTTATTGTGACTGCTTCACTTATTCTTTCGCTTTTTGAATCATTCCTCTTTCTTCCAATGCGTTTGGTTTTAGTTAACGCTAAGATCGGAAGTTCTGACGGTAAAGAAGTAAAACAAGACTGGTTTAATAAGCTTGAAGAAAAGTTTGAGCGCTTCATGAGTGTCGTTGTTAAAAGACGCTACTTTGTTATGATTGGATTCTTCGCCATTCTCTTTACTTCGGTCTACTTAATTGGTGTTGCCAATAAGTTTATTCTCTTTCCGGCTGAACAAACCGAGCTTTACATCGCTAGGCTTCAAGCTCCAATTGGCAATAAACTTGAAACAACACAAGATGAAATCGACTCTGTAGCTAAACAGGTCAAAGAAGTTCTTGGTCAAGATGTCGATCATATTATTGGTCGCGCTGGTACTTCAAAAGTCAGACCAGATGATCCAAAAGCACAAGACTCAGATAACGTCGGCATGTTGATGATCTATGTTTCTGATTATGCCAAAAATAATATCTATTATACTGAAATTCTTGAGCGCCTTAGAAGTCACGACTATGGAGTCGAAGGTAAGCTAACTTTTGAAGAACAAATTAACGGGCCACCTGTTGGTAACCCCATTGAGGCGACTTTTAGATCGAATAGCAATGAAGAGCTCAACGATGCAATTCAAAAGCTTAAAGTTAAGATGGCTGAAGTAGATGGTGTACTGGACATTAAAACTGATGATGTCATCTCAGATGATGAAATCTGGGTCGATGTTAATTACGCTGAAGCTAATCGTCTTGGTTTAACCGTAAAGTCTATTGGTGATGCTGTTAAAATCGCTGGCGCTGGTGTGATTGTTTCTGACGTTACTCTTGATAACAAAGAAGTCGACCTCCTACTTCGTTTTAGACCACAAGATAGAAAAGATGTGATGGACTTAAGTAAGGTTCAAATAATGGATAACCAAGGTAACTTGGTGCCACTAACAACTGTTGCTAGCTTTAGACAAGAGAATGGAACACCTTTTATTAAACGATACGACTTCAAAAGATCTAAAACTCTTTTAGGCAGTGTTGATGAAAATAAAATTACTTCTGTTAAAGCTAATGCTGTTCTGCTTGAAGAGTGGAAGAAGATTGAAGACACTCACCCATCAGTCTCAATTAAGTTTGGTGGTGTAGCTGAAAGTACTAATGACTCACTAACGTCACTCTTTAATGCGTTAATTCTTTCATTAATTGGTATTTTTGCCTTGATGGTTTTCTTATTTAGAAGTTATCTTCGTCCGTTTATCATCATGACGACGATCCCACTTGGACTTCTTGGTTTTGCCATCGCCTTTTATCTCCATGGTAGACCGGTCAGCTTCCTTGCACTAATTGGAATCATCGGTCTTGGCGGAATTATCGTTAACTCAGGGATTGTACTAATTTCGTTTATTGATGAAATGAGAGCTGAAGGAAAACTACCACTTGATGAAATTTTAGCTAAAGCTTCAAGATTGCGTCTTAGAGCGGTTATGGTGACTTCTCTAACAACTATTTCTGGTCTTATTCCAACTGCTTATGGAATTGGTGGAGCTGATGCTATGCTTATTCCAATGACTCTTGCCATGGCGTGGGGACTAACTAGTGGTACGATCTTAACATTAGTGTGGATTCCACCGGCCTATGCAATTTTAGAAGATTGGGTTAATCTTCTTACAAGACTTAAAAATAAAGCCGTTAAGTCGACAGTCGGTCAAAATGAAGATTCTTCTCTAGCGGAGAAAGCATAGTGAGCGAAAACGAAACACAAAAAAAGATTCTTGAAGTAGCGACTGAGCTATTCGCTCGTCATGGCTACGAAGGCGCTTCCATTCGAGAAATCGCTAAGGAAGCCGGTGTTAACCTTGCCGCGGTAAACTACCATTTTCAAAATAAGCTGAGTTTATACTACAAGGTCATGGACTCAAACTGTGAAAGAATGGAAGTTGAAATAGCGGCTCTTGGTAATGAAGATCCTTCGGTGGAAGAACTGGTGCAACGAATTTTTGATTACTTTATTGAGCGACGCCATGAAATGATGAATTCTTTCAAGGTCATTCTCACTGAAACCGATACGCCTATTGAAGTTAAAACTATGGACGAACAGCATATTGGTCCCCCAGGTGGAACCGTTGTTCTAGCAGCAATTAACAGAGAAGTTGGTGATAAGGCTTGTGAAAAAGCCAAGATTTGGGCAACCAGAGCAATTTTCAATCAAATTGTTCATATGGCCCTAATTGTTAGCTCAAGCTGGATTAAGCAACATTGTGGTAATATAGATTTGATTGAAAAAAGCTACCAAAGAAGTAGTCTTCGTCACACGGTAAAAAGCTTTATGGAACATATTCAAAGTGAAGATTGGGAGAAGATAGACAGTGTGTAGGCTTTTCGGATTTAGATCAGTACTTCAGAGCCAAGTTCACTCATCATTGGTTCACGCTGAAAACGCTCTTCAGGGTCAAAGCATCGAGCATCCGGATGGGTGGGGAGTCGCTTACTATCAGGCCGGAGCTCCTCATATTATTAAGTCAAAAGAATCAGCCCTTGATGATCATCTTTTTAAAAGAGTCTCGGGTATCGTTAGTTCACAGACTGTCATTGCTCATATCAGAAAAGCTACTCAAGGAAACCACACGATACTTAATGCGCACCCCTTTCAGTTCGGGCCTTGGATCTATGCTCACAATGGAAATATTAAAAATTTTGCTCAAAATAGAGAAAAACTTCTCACCCTCATTGATCCGAGCTTAAAGCGATTTATCTTGGGTGATACCGATAGTGAGGTTTTGTTTTATTTAATCTTAACTCATTTATCAAAAAGTACTGATTTATCAAAAACTGATACTGAGTATAGTTTAATAAAAGACGCTCTTTTAAAAGCAGTCGAGCAAGTGCAAGAAATCGCAGGGCCTATTTATCCCGTCGAAGGAAAAGGTGCTTTTGAAAATTACCTCACTATCCTTCTAACAAATGGGAGAAGTATGATTGCACACCAAGGTGGTCAAAGACTGCATTGGTCGACATGGAAAACAAAATGCCCAGAAAGAGATACATGTCCAAGCTTATCCCCTGCTTGTGAAAATCCTACCGTTGATGGAAAAGTTAATCATCTGATCTTTACCAGTGAGCCACTGCAAGGGGAAAATATCTGGAATGAGATGAAAGTCGGAGAAGTTATCGGGGTTAATGCAGATATGATTTTACAGCGCTAGAAACGCTCATCAATAACAAATTTAAGTTTTCCTGTTCTACTATTTTTTTCAAGCTCTTTTACTTTAACAAATTCAGGCGCAGCAATATGTTCTTTTTGAACAGCATCTTTAATCATGCCTCGTTCTTGGTATAAAAGGTCCAAGGCTTTATTGCAATCAAGTTCCCCTAAGAACCTAATAAGTAGCTTATCTTTACCTTCAAACCTTTTGATCACGAGTTGAAAGTTGACTTCAGCATCTAACTTAGAAAATAGAGGAGCAATATCATCTCGATTAATTGTGACAGGCCCTACGCGAGCCCCTTCGCTAGATCGACCTAGAATATTAAATGACTTGCCTGGCTCAATCCACTCGGCCAAATCACCAACCGGATAACGAACAATAGGCATAAGCCGTCTGGTTAAATTTGTCATGAGCAATCGTCCAGCCCGATTTGGTTCGTTGATTAGCGTGCCTTGCTCATCAACAATTTGCATCACTGTTCCGCTAAGAACTGTATGCGCCTTAGAGCCGATAGTTGGAAGACTTCCACCTAAATGACCAGCATCAACGCTAGCGTAACCAACAGACTTGATCTGCGGCTGATTAAAGGCTTTATTTAAAAGAGGAAGTTGATCCTCAAATAGCGCTTCTCCACCAAAGAGGATTTTTTTAACTTTGAGTTTAATATCATTTTTTAGCATGTACTCAGCAAGGGCCATAAAAGTAGTCGGTACACCGGCCAGTACATCAATTTCATAATCTTTAAAAAGCTTAATCATCTCAGAGATAGCCGTATCTCCCGCTATAGGAAAGCATAAGGTATCCCTAGATGACTTCTCAATTGATTTTTCAATAAATAAAAAACTAGCGTATAACTCGCCCGAATAAAAAAGATTGGCGACTCGATCACCATCGCTAAGAACTGCATCCATCGACTTACCAAAAATCGTCGTAAACTCTTCCCACTCATTTTTAGTAAAGATGGAGAACTTAGGTCGACCTGTTGTACCGCCACTTTTAAAAACCACGCCAGCTCGTTTTTGACTGGTTAAAAGAGAGTTTTCACTCCATTCGTTAGCGTTCCAAAACTGTTCTTGATCAACAATAGGAAGCGTATTTAAATCAAGATTTGAGTTAGACCAAAGCTTATTATAAAACTTAGAGTTCTCTTTGATATAGGTTAGGAATTCAAGCATGGCGGGAATCGATAAGTAGCGGTTGTTTGCCTGATGAAGCTTTTTTAAACTCAGCATTTTGAGTTTTGATCATGGCACTTTTCTCAATGTTAACAACTTCGTCTAGATCAGAGATTTCTAAAATCTTAGAAAGAGTCATCTCGTCATTTTCAGGAGAATTAATAATCAAACAATCCTGAAGATTTTCTTGGATGATCTCAAATTGGACATTTTTATGACCAAGCTTCTTTACTAGATTTTGTACGTTGATAAAGCTTCCACCAAACTTGAAGATATCTCCAGTTCGTCCAACCAAAAGAAGACGAGGTGAAGGATCTCCACAAGGACAATCTCCTTCAATCCACTTAGCCGTATCGCCAATTTCATAACGTGAGATAGTCACACCGGATCTTGCTAATGAGGAGACTAAAATTCGCCCTGTTTCATCGTTATTAGCAGGTTTATCTTCATTCATTTTAACTATCTCGATTTTTTGAATCGAGGAGTTGATATGATGAACCCCAGCATCACTATATGTGCATTGGTAGCCAAGTGGGCCTGCATCTACTGAACCATACGAGGCTGAACGAATAAGGCTTACCCCCAAAGTTTCAAGCCACTGTCTTTGATCATGAGAGAATGGCTCTCCACCAAAGAATATTTTTGTAATAGGAAGCTTAATATTATCTTTTTCAGCTTTCTTGTAGAGACCAAGAATATAACTAGGCATTCCTAGAAGTACGTTTACGTTTTGTTCGATGATAGTATCTAGTACAAAGTCTAATTCCATATACCCGGCCATTGGATATTGAATGGCACCGATTTTCTCTAAAATATCTGTAAAGCTAGTAAACCCACCATATAGACCGCCGCCAAAGAAAAGGTTCATGCAGCGATCTGTGCTTGGTTTCAAACCTGCTGCCACTAGCCCATCGGCAGCGACTTGCATCTGTAAATGATAATCAGAAAGCATAAAAGGTGACAGCATCGACTTTGAAGTCGAGCCACCACTTTTAAAATATAAGTGCGCATTCTCATTATGTTGCTTTAGAAAGTCTGTTTTTGTCGTAATCTTAGATTTTTCTGAAGTAGCTTTTGTCTTAGAGGCGATTGAGTTGATATCTAAATTAGGGTTGGTCAGTGTCACCCGCTTAACGAACCTGGACAATGAAAACTCACCGTCGTGAGACTCAAGTGGATGAGCATCTTGCATTTGATCAATGGTACAAACTCTTGAAACACCTGCATCAAAAAGACATTCACTTAGATCACTCATCTCTTTTATTGAACATGAGATCCCTGCAGATTGAAGAAGTCGGCGATGAGGCGCTAGAACTTTTTTAATATTCGATCGATCAATAGACTTGATAAGAATTGTTCGATTTAAGACGCTCGCTTCAAACGTAGAGTCATCACTCATCACAATGCGATACGATTTATCTTCGGCTTCTATAATTTTCTTATTGCTTACAAATGACTCTGCATAATGAGTTTCACTAAAGTTTGATAGCTCGGCCCAAATAGAGTCATCTAGTTCTGGAAAGGTTGATGAATGTTTTTGTAGAGAGATAGCTAAGTCTGATCCAAAAGCTTTTAATTGTTCAAAACTAGCGTTTTCTAAATAAACCATTTGCGGCGAAGAACAAGCCTGTTGTTCATACTTAACCATAGCAGCTGCAAAGCTATCTGCTCGTTGACTCCAATCAGTCATATAGGCAAAACTAATTCTGTGTCCCCAAGGAATAAAGCGTACCTGGGCAGAGATTTTATTTTTTATCTCATCAAGAGATCCTTCACCACCCCAAGCTGAGATGGCATCAGACATCTTATAGAGCTCTTCGATCTCATTTCTTTCGGTGTAAACAGCCACAGATTCTTCAAGTCCTAACTCTTTGAGTTGCTGCTTTAAAACGTCTGTACTTGTTCCACTTGGAAGCTTTACCCAAGAAGTATTGCCGGTAATTGAAGTTTCAAGAATAGCTAAAAGTGGTGTCCAATCAGAATTGCCCGGCATGATGTGGCCTATAAGTCCCAGAGGACGAACTGATTCAAAAACAGCATCATGTGAAAATTGACGATCACGACGAAGGCTTAAGTCCCTAAGGTCACGACCGGTTTCTCTTAGAAAGCGCGCTTGCCAGAGTTTAGCGCTAAAAAACGGCTGAATCTCTTTTGGAACATTTGATTGATAGTGATCAATTTTAGCTAGTAGCTTTTGAATATCTGGTTTTACTAAGTTCATCATGAATCACCTAGTAGTTCAGCTGCGGCAACGGCGCATGACTTTGACTTTGAAACACCAGCACGACCATAAAGCCTAAAAAATGGCGTCTTGATTTTGCACTTACATTCATGGGCTTCATGTAGTGATGCCTTATCTGTCATAATCACAGCATTGGCAGCCACTGAAGTAATATAAGGAGACATTAATTTTAAAAAGCCTTTTTCGCCGTAAGCTAAAGGCTTTCTCGTCTTAACATCTAGAATTTCAATATGGGACCAGATAGGAAGGTGAAATTCATGATTCTCACATTCAACGTATGGAATACAATGCTCAACTGAGCCAAAGCCGTCACGCAAACGATGATCCGGAATTCCTAAAACTTCAGTTGCTAGCTTATATGTTTCTCTTTTATCAACCTGCTTGTCGGCAAGTCCCTTCCAACCACCACCTAGAAAGACTAAACTCTCATTATCAAGATTTAGTTTAATCCCTCGGTTCTTCATTTCTTCAAGTGTGGCGTGAAAGAAAGCCGGAAAGCCAAAGATTCGAACAGGTAAACCGTCTTGATCGTAGTCTTGAAAGGCTTTAATCACGCCGTGAATATCAAAGCGGTGCTTATTGTTTCGACCAAGCTTTAAGGCCATTTCAACTTTATTGGCCGGAGCAAAACTTGCTAAAAAGTGATCTGTATATGAAGTTCCAAGCTTGCTGTCTTTTTCTGTTTCATAAGTATAAAGCATATAGTTTACAGCTTGATCACTGACCCAGCCATTATGCTTAAATATTTTTGCCACCATGTCTTGAGCTGAACCAATCGTCCATTCATCAAAAAACATCTGAGACTTTTGACCTGTAGTTCCGGAACTTGTTAAATGCAACGAAACATCTTTCTCTTCAATAGAGCAGATTTCGTTACGCTTAAAAAATGTTGCGATGATACCTGGAACTTTCTTTAAATCTAACTCTTCATTAAGCTGAAAACTACTATCAGCTAGAAACTTTCTATAAAACTCACTTCTTTCAGCATGCCATAAAACGTTTTCTTTCATCGCCGCTTTAAAAAGTTCTCTTGTTCCTTCGTAGTCACTATACGGGTCTTCCATCAGACAAAGTCTTTCGATACAAGCAAGCTCTGTTTTCGATGGAATCGTATAACTCACAAATGAACTCCAACAGTACTTAGGTTCAAGTCAATCCATTGGCGAACGTACTCTTTAACAAACGGAGTAAACTCAGGTGCGATCTGACTTTCACTAAAGTCGAGTGGAACCATGGTTCGAGTCATTAAGACATAATCGTAGGCCACATTATCAATCTCACGCATGGCCGGATAATAGGCTGACGGTAAGAATCGATTCGAGCTTAAAAAGCAAATCGCTTCAAATGAATCAAGCCTTACGAGTGTTTCAAGATAATAAACACCAATCTCTTTAAACGAGAATGCCAGTTGCTTAAAGTGACCATTGATTGTGGTGATTGGTTTATTCGCACTAATGATCACACAGTAATGGTCTTTTTTATTAAAGCTAGCAAACATCTCTACACCTAAATCTCTATTTGAAATAATGAGATTAGGTTTATGAAATGGATAAAATGTTGATTCTCTATCTTCGCTGAAAATTTCATTAAAGCGTTTCTCTACAAACTCAGGGGCTTGAATAAATTCCCACTTTGAGTCGGCGTATGCAGTATCTTGAGACAAAGCAGGACAATCTTCAACCAGCTCAATAGGACGCTCATCGCCAATCGATTTATTAGTTTGTAGATACAACTCAACTAGACTTGGTGGAATTTTATGAACCGGTGTTCTTTTTTCTAAAACGCCCTCTCTAAAATATCCCATCAACGTTAATGTCTCGTAGGTTTTGATTTTTCTAGCATTAGGAAATATTCCAAGAGGCTTAAAGCCATTGGAGAGAAGCATTTTTTGCGACGCCATGGTCACAGTTCGAGTCGTTGCATAAAGCGTATTAATATTGGGAGCTTTTTCCATAACGGTTTGAACCGCGTGCCCAATAATTTGTGTTGATAGGCCAAGACCTGTACAAAGCGGATGCACCGCTGCTCCAGTAACTTTACCAATCTTAAACTCTGGCTCTAGCTCAACGACACAAGATGCGGCTATACCTGGACGATCATTGATTTCAGCCACAAACCAAAAAGCACTATCCTGCTCTAAGAGTTGAGTCATGAGTTGTTTATTTGTACCAAGTTCTAGAGGGTAATCGTCGCCGTAAACATTGAGGTAAAGAGACAATAGCTCTTCACGATCATTGACGTTAGCGCGCCGAATATTAATATTATCTTTCATAATTCTAGTCACTTCTTCCGTCTTGTGGATAATCCGCTAATTTTGTATCATAGAGGAGCAGAGTGCTTGGTGATCCATGAAATTAATTCACGGCATTAAGGCATTGAAATTACGTAAGCTAAAGGATTAGCTACTCAGTGACGATAGGACATCATGAAGATCATTTTCCTACTCTTATTTTCTGTTTCAACATCACTTTTTGCTAGAGGCCCAGCTGTTGAGCCGGTAAGCGGAATCTCGATAGAAGAATATAACGAAACAACACCAAAAGAAGGACGTGGTTTTGATTTTTCTTCTGATAATACCTATTACGAAAAAATGCCTGCTGATACAAATCTATCAGCCACTTCAATTATATTTTTAGTTTTTGCCTCTGCCCTGCCATTTTTTGTTTGGTTTGGAATTATGAGAGCACTCCCAGATGGTTCTCCAGTTAATCAAGCGTCAACTTCGACACGACCAAGCTTAACTGTTGTTTCTGATGATCAGAGTCCTACTGATAGCGATGATCAGCACTGGCCAAAAGCTTCTTAAGCTTATCTAACTTGCCACTCACCTTTTCCAAGATATTTCATAACTTTTGTTGAAAGATGATGTCTTACACTGATTTCCTTAAAGCCATCAGAGTCTAAATCGTTAAGGCTGACCACTTGCGGTCTTTGATGATAGTGAATTTTTGAATCTTTAAACTCATCCCAAATCTCAGGACCGCGTACCGATTTGATAGTCGACAAGTCGTTATTCTCCCAAGAAATAGCGTAGAGTCTAGCGGTTCCGGTAAAGTTATCACCCTGATTATGGCCTTCATAATAACGAATCAACAAAACGTGAGTCGTGGGAGAAAGTTTTCTAAGATTGATTTTATAAACATCAGATTCCCAACCCTTTCGAACAAATCTTAAGGAATAGATGATCTTTCTCTCATAGCTTTGAATATGCAGCCAATCTTCAGAGTCTTTTTTCTCAATAACAATCGACTCAACTCTGTCGTCTCCATTCAGATCAATCTCATAAAGCGGAGAAACAACGTTGAAGTGGGGTTTTGGTTTGTCCTGATCAACCCCTTCGATACCTAGGTCACCAGACAGGAGTTTTCTGACAAAACGCTCATCCTGGGCCCAAACTGACTGGCACAGACCGACAATTGAGATAATAAAGATTAGTTGCTTTAACATTTCACTATTTTAGCTCATTTTTTGGCCTTGTGCACAGGCGCAAAGGCTTCCCGATACCCGATGAACACGGTAGGATGTTGCTTCACGGTATTCTTGAAAAGAGGTCATCAATGAACTTAAGTTTTGGCTATATCAAAAACGAAAACCAATTTGTACTAAAAGAATTTGTTTCTGGTAACAGCGATAACAAAGGCAAGATCCTAGACCTCGAAGACTTGGCGACAACTCCTGTTCAGGCCGTGATCTATCCAGAAGAGCTTAATCAGTCTCAAAGCCTGATCTCAGTTTTATCTGATGTGAAGAAATTCGCCCCAATTAAAAGTGATAAAGAAATTGGTTTTGCTATTGATCAGTTTGAATCGATGAATTTTGAACAAATGCAAACCGTGTTCACCAAGACTCGTGATAATTGGGTTTTAAATAACAATCTATCGTTGATGGAAAATCTTTTTGCCACCATCGATCATATGACGACTCTTTTGCATGCTGATCGCACAGCCTTTTCTTTAACGGTTATTTTTAATGACCTTAAGAAAGCGACCAAAGAGCACGAAAAAGACAAACTCATCAAAGTTAAAGTGGAAGGAGAGATTCTACCTTCTCCCCTTCCTGGTGATGATTTTTCTGATCAAGTCATGAAACATTATGAAAGCAGCTTTCACGCTGGTCTTGAATTCGTAGCTTTTGATACTGATAAAGGCGAACTAGTAGCAACGGTTACGATCTTAAAAAGCCCAGTACTTATGATGGCAAAGGTTGCAAGCTTAACTCGTCTTCAAAAAGCCACGCTAGCGGCCCTTTTTGACGGTATCAATGCTCACGGCAATCGCTCGTAAACATTAGCCTTAATTA
>CAXBMT010000002.1:0-32463 GCA_963976925.1 uncultured Bdellovibrionales bacterium | reverse complement strand
TCCCCGCCTACATTTTTAAGTCGACCGTATACAGAGGAAGCTGCAGTACTCCCTGCTACAACGAGGCCTGCTGACTGCCAAGCGGCATCTGTTTTATAGGTATTCCAAGAATTATGGTAACCAGTATGACAACTCATACATTCATTCTTTAAAACAGTATAAGCGGCATTTAAGCGAACTCCAGCAGGAGTGCTGGTATCAATGCCATTAATGGCCGTAAACGCCTCATCCCCTGTATTGGAGTTAAAGCTTTGTCCACAGCTAGTTAAGAAAGTTAAGATAATTAAAATTTTCATTTAAGAGGGATACTCGCATTAATTTTAACTTCGTCTTGAACTCCGACACCCATATAGTTAATACCTGTTATTCCGTAGTCTTTTAAACTTATACTAAAGTTCACTTCAACTTCTTTGCCTTTTTCTGAATAAGTAAAAGGAACTTTCTTTTTTATATTACGAACCTTGATGATAGCTTGTCCTTTGCCACCCTTACCTACTGCTTTTTCTACCACAATATTTGGGTACTTTTTATACTCAAGCTTCTCTTTTAAATGATCGTCTCTAGTTTCATTA
Organism: uncultured Bdellovibrionales bacterium; assembly: GCA_963976925.1. Classification (GTDB taxonomy): domain Bacteria; phylum Bdellovibrionota; class Bacteriovoracia; order Bacteriovoracales; family Bacteriovoracaceae; genus UBA4207. Next base: position 31,891 of record CAXBMT010000002.1, on the reverse strand, counting down.
TCAGTATCAAAGCTCTTGACTGAAATTTCTAATCCTACTGCCTGCAAAGCAGCACCTTTTTTAACTGCGGCACCACGGATCCTTTTCGTTTTAACTTCAAAAGAGCCCATTGGATTTAATGCAACTTTCGCCGTCATTGATTTCGCAAAAATATTGCTCGAAAAAAGTAAGAGTGTAATAAACAATAAACGCATATTTTCGTCCTCATCTTATAAGTACTTCATTATAAACATGTTATGTGAATATAGGGAAAACGGTTTCAATTTCCTGTCTGAAGTCATCAGATATAAGGTCTTATTTCAGACTTAATTAATCAGAATAGTTAAGTTTAGATTTATGAGGCTTCGTCTAGCTCTGCTGGTGGCTCTGGCACTACCTCTATGTCTTGTTGAATAGGTCTTCTTAAACTCATTGGAGCGCAGGCGACTGAAGCTCCAAAAAAGAATGAGCATTGAATAAAGTAAATCCATGTAACGGCCATGACTATGGTTTCAAAGTTACCAAAAGTGGCTGAGAACTCTGCTTTCATATGATGGAGATACACCCAATAAAATGACTTACCTAGTAAAAATAAAGCCACAAAACTTAGTGCACCAAGACCAGCGTCTAAATTTCTAATTTTTCCCGGGATGAAGCTTTTGTACAAAATTGAGAAAAAACTAAGAGCCAAAGTCGTTTGCAGAATATTGTATTTAAGAAGGAAAATCATCGTTCCTCCCCACCAAGCTCCTTCACTTTGATTTTCCCAAAAACCAAGCTCAGTATTTAAGAGTGTAAAGCCAAACATAAAAACGGCAATAGCTATTGCACCAAAGAATGCTCGCATGTCCTCAAAAAGCTTACCACCTCGAGAAGGCTGCGCCGCTAAGGTATTCATCCCAAAAAGAAGTGATGAAGAGTATCCCATCATGGCGTAGCAAAGAATGACGATACTAGCGAAGCTAGCTCCATTGGCTTGTGCCAAGTGATTAACAACAATATTATCGAGTGAGTTTAAAATCCATGGAGCTAAGCCCGGGACGTTATCGCGAACAAGACTCATCACGTGGCCGTGAGCTAATTCTACGTCACCAACAATCCAACCATAAACGCCAATAGACAAAAGCATCAGTGGTAAGAAGCTCATCAAGGTAAAGAATGTAGATGAAGCAGCAACGATCTCGCCCTTTCTTGTTTTAAAAACAAAGAGTCCACGAACAATACGGGCTAAAAACTTAGTTAAAGTTTCATAACCTCTAGCTTCGGCTTCTTCACCTGAAGCGTAGATTTTTTCACTGTGGGGAGGCTTGAGTTCCTGCATATAATCTTTTCGGTAATTAAAGGGATATACTTGAGTGAAAAGATTGCCTAAACGGTCTATATTTCCCTAATAAAATTAATAAGATAGAGTAAGGAATGGATTTAATTAGTAGCACACGACCAGTCATCTTTATAATCACTATAATTGCATTTCTGGTCCTAGAGAGAGTTATTAGTCGTCGTCAAAACCAATATGAGAGAAAGCGAATGGCCGGCAATATTGGGCTTGGTTTTGCAGGAATCTTCGTCATTACGGTTATTGCTCCCCTCAGCCTAGTCCATGCTGCATTTTTAACTCAAGACCGAGACTTTGGTTTATTACAGTGGCTTAATCTTGCACCACTAAGCCTGCCTCTTGGATTAGTACTCTTTGACTTACTTTTGTATTGGCAACATAGATTCTTTCATAAGATCGATTTTCTTTGGCAATTTCATCGTCTTCACCATGAGGACCAGTTTCTAGACATAACTTCAGGAGTAAGATTTCACCCGATAGAATATTTGATTTCTTATGCTCTAAAACTAGTGTTTGTTTTAGCCCTTGGAATAGGACCGTGGACAATTCTTATATGTGAAGTATGGCTAAGCTCTATAAGCATTTTCTCTCATTCAAATATAAATATACCAATCTTCATCGAAGAGAAAATAAAGAGATTTGTCATCACTCCAGACTATCATTTCGTTCACCATTCAAATAAATCAACACAGATGAACTCAAATTTTTGTAATGGATTTGCAATATGGGACAAGTTATTTCACTCATATTCCCAAAGTGATAAAGCAGTAATTCAAGAAATCAATTTAGGTGTTAATCAAGACACTTAATGGGAGAATTGCTTTTAACGTAATCTTCCATAACGGCCCAGTAAGGCTTTGACTTATCTTCATTAAACTCAGGAAATACGTAGCGAACTTTATCTTTAACTAAAATCTGTAGCACATGTCCGATTTCAGATGGAAAAGCTAATGAATATCTCTCATTTTTCTCAACTTTATTACCATCAATTTTAAAGCCATAGGCATAAATTTTTCCACCAAGCCAAGGGATAAAACCTGGCAGCTTAAATTCTTTCCAAGTTATACCATCAATATCAATGCCAACTTGTCCTGGTAAGTTAACTAATGCCCTTACGAAAGCTTTAATAAATTTTCCATCAGCTTCAAAACTAGCTAAGTTCCAACCTTGATCGCCATAAGTTCTAAAATGGGGATAGTTATCAACAAGATCACCATAAGTGATATCTCCAGCTTCTTTAACTACGCCTTGGAAGTTGGCCATATGAATACCGATATCAGTACTCATAGCATTCTTTGCCATTCTTGCTTGATGCTTTCCCCAACAAGAGTTTTTAATAACGGCGTTACCATTTTCATAGCCTGTTAACTTAATTTCAGAGCTTCCTACGACTTCATCCCATTTACCATTAAAGTATTCGTTTCTTTTAGTTCTAGCTTCATCGACAAACTGAGCGACCCCTTCATCTTCTACAGTCTCTGTCTTAACATCGACGAGTCTGTATTCCACAATCTCAACTTCTCCAGGACCATCTACTTTTAAAAGCATACTACCGACGGCAAGGCCATGAGCGCCCGTTTGAACAACCGGAATCTCACGATTATCTTTATTTTTAACCATGATCGGCTTTTCATAGCGGTCATGCGAGTGGCCACCAACGACGACATCTACATCTTCAGTTTTATCGACGAGTTTCTTGTCAGAATTAGTACCTAAGTGCGTGAGTGCAATGATGAGCTCTGCCCCATTACTTCTAGCTAACTTTGATATCTCTTTAGCTACAGGTGTTGCAGGTAAGATAAAACTTGGAAGTAATGGATATTGAAAATGAGGCTCAGGTGTTGAAAGACCGATAACACTAATACTAACTCCACCAATATTAAAGATAGCAGTTGAGTCTACTAGACCCTTCATACGCGAATCTCTAAAAATCACCATATTAGCAGAAAGAATCTTTGCCTGCTTATCATAACCTTGACGAGATTTTTTTATTTGGCTTTGAAGAACATCGATGCCAAGCATATGATCGTGATTACCTATTACTGCAGCATCTATTCCTAGCTCATTTAAAGATTTAAAAGATGTGACACCTTCATCAACAAGGAAAAAAGATGTACCTTCACCAAAGTCACCTGCGTCGAGAACCAAACTTTCAACGCCACCACTTTGTAAATCAGTTCGTTTTAGGGCATCAGCTTTAAGTTGATCGATAACTGTTTTTACTTTGGCATAACCGCCACGACCGTCAGCATGACCATCTAAGTAAGAATGGAGGTCATTCGTATGAACAATATTAATATACTTAGAGGCTCCAATAGCAACATTAGATGTAAAAGGAAGGCTAAAAGCTGCAAGTAGGATTCTAAGAGTTCTCATGAAGAAAACTTTAACAGCTTCTTAAAACCAAACAATAAAGAGCAACAAAAGATAACTATATTTCATAGTCTAAGCTATTGAAATATATACAATCGAACGTATCCTACTGATTAATCAAAGACATTAATTGTTTGTGCAATTGATTCTAGAACGAAAAAGTAACTAAAGCCTAAAAACTCGTTCCATAAGCTCGGCATCAGCTGTCCTGATAAGTGAGAGGCTCGGTATTCAATCTCACCATTAGATTTAATATAAGCTCTGTAGTGCTTTCCACTACAAGTTCTACAACGACCAAAGACTTCTTGTCTTACTCCGTCATCTCCCCAAGGAAAGAGAGTTGAGTAGAACTCATAAATACCAAAACTCAAAGTTTTAATATGAAGTACATTATTATTAGACTCATAAAGAAAGCCTGATCTAGTCGCTTTAAACTTTACTAAAATATTTTTCATGAGATTGGCATCAAAGCTTAAAAAATCAAAAATAGTAAAATCAACTTCTCTGGAGAACTCAAATGTAAAAACTTCTTTAACTGACGAGCTATAAACTGAAAGGGAGTACTCTTTTCCACTGAAAGTTAGGCAAGTAGTAGTTTCAATTGATTCACTATGGAGCCAATGTAAACATGAGCCTCTCTCTTCATAAAAGCCGTTTCGCGTCCAACTTCGTGAAGACTCTTGAAGTTTAGAAAAGACTAAATTTAATGTTAGAGATCTCGACGGATGATTCGAAGGTAATAAACTTTCTAACTCATTCGAGTAAAGTTTGGTTGAAATAAGTAGGCTAAGAAGAACAATGAAAGTCTTCATGAAGCCTCAGGTCTATTATCTGTGATCTTCAAAAACCCTGACTCAATTGCTTTAATAACATCTTGAACAAACTGTCGTACCAAGTTTAGCTCTAGGTTATTCAATAGCCTAGTATAGGTTAAACGCATTTCGTCTAGAAAGCGGGAATTCTGACCACCTGTAGATACAAACTCTGTTGATGGCAATTCGTTGAGCAAGCTTTTAAGAATATTCCCTACATACGTTAGAGTGGCAGTTTGGATCGCATGAGAGTAACCGATTAAAAATGAATTCAATCCGATTCTTCTATATTCATTATCTAGAATCCTATAAGAGTTTTCATCCCAATCAATAGTAACTCTAAAGTCGTCGAACTTGAGTGAAACGCCAAACGAGAAGCCTTCATTTTCATAGTTAGCAGCATAACCTTGAACAAAGTACTGCCAACGGCTTTCTTCTTTATAGATATCTAGAAACTTTTGTTCAAGAAACTTGAATGAACTTAATTCCTTATTTTTTCTCAATTCAAAAATATTCTTATCATGACCGTCTTTTAACAAATAGCGATTAAGACCTTCAGGCCACTCTCCTTGAAGGTATTGAGTTAAAGTAAAGTCTGATGGACTCTTGGTGATAAAGAGTTCACTTAAGGCGACTTCTTGAGCGCAGCCTTTAAGTTCAAACTGAAAGATATTTGTTGAGCGAGAAAGTGTAATAGAAGCGAGAGGAAACTTAGCTGGGTACTTTTTCCCATTGCATTCAACAGCTTCAGTTGAAAACCAAACAATTGCCTGCTCTGTCTGTGTCTTTATATAGTTTTGAGAAAGTTCTTCGATTTTGGATCTTAGCGATCCCCTAAACTCTTCGACAACTGCTCTTTCTGTTATTAAAAAGCTTGGAACTTCGGACCAAGCTTTAAAACTAACGATGAATAAAATCGACAGTAGTAAACACTTCATTTTTACTCAGTGATAAAAGCATTAGTCTGAGGGTTATACCACAATGTTTTTCTTAAAATTGTAGGGCCTCGAAAACTCTTAAAACGTATTTTAAACTTAACCAAGTCATTATCAATAGCAGAACGAGGTAGTTCATCAAAACGAATACCACTTATCATCAAGTTCTCAATTGAGCGGATCGCTTTTTGTTTCATCCCACGTGTTTTGATTTCAATTTCAACATTTTTATCAATAACACCTAGGCTGGCCATCTTCTTATCTAAATTAAATCCTAAGACTCTATCGCCTGAGGCAGTAAAGCGTGCGTAGGCATCAATTCCATTATCCAGAACTTCTTTTAGGCTTGGCCCAGTTTGAGTCATGGCGACTCTATCAGCATCTGTAAACGTTCCGTGCAAGTCTCTAACTCTCATGTCACGCATACGATCTATAACGCTTTCAAATGATAATGGTTCGGCCCTAACCACAACCATTAATTTTGAAAGGCTTTCATCTTTTCCTCTTTCAACTGATAAAAGTCCCCAGCCTCTGGTTCTAGTCACTTGATCTGTGGTTGTCGAAACAATCAGATTTGAAATTCCAGTTAAGAGGTAAACTTCGGGATTACTTACTTCCAAAACATTGACTCTATTACTTGCAGGATCAATTCCTGGAATTAAAACTCCGTAGCGAAATTTAAAGTCTTCTACTTTAATTAGTTCGTTACGATCTCTTTCGATTGAAACTTCCCCATCAATATTCAAGCCAACCTTCTCTTCTTTTACTGAGCCGGCAGTTGGGGAGATATAGATATTTGAAGTATGGGAAAAATTAATTTCGGCAAGATTTGGTATGTAGCGAGTTACAGTTGTAAGTTTTTTTGTATATTTTTTTACGTTCTTAGAGCCTAGTGCTGAAGCTAATAAATTAGTACCAAGCTTAAGAGTTAAATCTAGCGCCGCATTTCCTGAAGAGATAGAGAAGTCAGGATCATCATCACCTTGAGGACCTACACTTTGTAGCGATGCTGTTAGGTTTGTTAATCCAGTTTCAGTAATACCGTAAACATCAACAGAGATTTGGACTAAGCTAGTTGGATTAAAACTTTCAAATGTATCTAAAGAAGGAATTAAACCTTTAAATCTCTCAAGTAGCTCTTCTGATTCAAACCAAAATCCAATTTGCTTTAAGCTTTCAGCTTCAATGTAACCTTCTGAGGGAGTTAAGATCGTTCCTGGAAACAAAATTCTCTCTATTCTTTGAATAAGAACATTCGCCGTTCCATTTTGAACAATATAGGTACATCTTTTTACAGACTGATTACAATCAACAGCACCGGCCGGTCTTTCCAAGCCATTCTCTTGAGAGAAAGCTGGTATTGAAAATAAGCATGTAAGCATAAGAATAAGCTTCATCGAGACTCCTAATTTTTGTAACACATGACTATAAAAGTCAGATGAAGACTTTGAATGGGACGGTGCACAGCCAAGCCGTATAACGCATTGTTTTTATGCTTAATAAAATAGAAAAAGTTTTAACGCGTTAAGTTGCATTGCTATATCGATGCAAATAAGAGATTAGATTTAGAAATTTTAAGGAAAAATAATGGAAGAACAACTCAACGTTTACGGTAAATCTCTTAAGCCTTGTTGTCATGATCCAATGACTGGATTTTATCGAGATGGATTTTGTCACACTTCTCATGAAGATTCTGGTGTTCACACGATATGTGTTCAGGCCACTGAAGAGTTTTTAGAGTACTCAAAATCGAGAGGAAATGATCTTTCAACTCCAAGACCAGAGTTTAATTTTCCTGGAGTAAGACCTGGAGATCGATGGTGCTTATGTGCTGGACGTTGGGTGGAGGCTTACATGGCGGGTGTTGCTCCACAGGTAGACCTTGAAGCAACCAATGAAGAAACATTGGCCATTGTTTCCATTGAAACTTTAGAAAGATTCAATATGAGAGGTGAAAAATGATTTATCACTTAGTTCAAAAAGAAATTTGGAAAAATGTCTCTACTGAATACTCTCCTACGAGTTTAAAAGACGAAGGGTTTATTCATTTTTCAACACATGAACAAGTAAAGGGAACCTATCAACGCTTTTATGCAGATCAAGAGATGTTGCTATTAGAGATTGATGAGAAAAAGCTTAAAGCAGAGTTGAAGTTTGAAGAAGCTGACGGAATGTTATTTCCTCATCTCTATGGAAGTCTTAACTTGGATGCGGTCCTCTCAGCTAAGCCTTATCAGGCTTAAGTCTATAGGAATTTCGGACTAATTGAGTGAGTTAGCCTTTTGGGAAGGTGAGATTCAACATCATCGCCTCGTGTGAAGCCGCAACCTAAGCACACTCCATATCTTCTCAAAAGAACAAAGCCTCTCTCAATTCCTATTGCTCTTCCAATTAAAAGCTTTTTATCAATAATATCTTTGAAGTCCGATTCACTGAGGTCAATAATGTTTTTACTAAAGTGGCGGCTAAATCGTTGGATGAAGATTGTTGTAGGCTTAGGTGGCTTTTTATCACCATTAAAAGCTCTTAAACCCCTCTTTTCAATTTCTTCATCAATCGCTGTAAAGTCAGAGAGTTCTTTTGGCATCATCCAAAAGTCATGAGCGGACTTTTCCCAGTGATATGACTGAAAAATATTTCGGTCTAAACCGAAGCGTGCCTCCATGTAGGAAGCAAGTTCTGCTAGATCATCATTGCTTAATGAATGTCGCAAAAAAGAACCCCCATGAATTAAATAGATGTGGATAGACACGGTTTGTATAAGACAAGTCATTAATAAAGTTTTCTTCTTGAAAACGTGCAAGTCCCTTAACCCATGGACCTTTAATATTAGAATCTACAAGCTTCATCATTGGATTTCGCACTAAGAACTCATCAACTTGCTTTTCATTTTCATCTGGATCATAGGTACATGTTGAATAGACTAAACGCCCCTTGGACTTTAAGAGTTCAGCGGCTCTATCAAGTAATTTCTTTTGGCTTCGTTGTAATGAATCTCGGTATTCATCATTTCTACTATAATCAAAATTTTTCGACCAAGCTCCTCGAAGACTACCCTCAGAAGAACATGGACCATCCAATAAAATTCGATCGAATAACCCTATGTCAGGAATTTTTTCACCGTAATAGCTGGTTATATGTGCGTTCAAGATTCCCATTCTATCAAGGTTAGACTTAAGAACTCTTCTTCGAGTATTACTTGGTTCATTAGCAATAAGAACGCCTTGATCATTCATTTTTTCAGAAATTAAAAAAGTTTTTCCACCGGGTGCTGAACACATATCCAGAATGCTCTCTCCTGGCCGTGGATCAAGGGCCATCACAGGGAGAAGGCTACTGGCTCCCATCATATAAAAAAGTCCCGCATGATGTTCCCATAATCCACCTATAATGGACTTAGGAGCTTCAACTTCGTAACAATCATAGACCCATTCATGAGGGATACAGCGAGTAAAAGCACCGTCATCGAGATGCCTTTTTATAAAACTCTCAAACTCACGAATAGAACACTTAAGTGAGTTTCTTTTGATGACGACTGGAGGCAGTTCAGACTGTGCCCTTAAAAAAAGATCGTAATCAGGAATGAAATCCTTATAAGTATTGAAATATGCTGGCGATTGGTATGCTTTATTCACAAGAGGGATTATAGACAAAAGACAATGTCACGGCTATCTTGAACGCTTTTATTTCTTATTGAGTGAGTAGCAGATATGAAAGGAACCTTTTTTCAAAAACCTTTTGAATTCAATCTTGAACTTCCAGGAGAGCAGTGGGTTCAGGGCGATGAGCTTAATGGTTCACTTAAACTTACAGACCACTCAAATGGACAGACTGAGATTTCAGAAAATTTCGGTATCGCATTGGCCATAGGAAAGAATAAGAAGGTTAAATCCAGAGACCCATCAGCTTTTGAAGTGCTTGAGACTCTATCACTTAACTCTAAGAACTCTTTAGACTTTAAATTTAAACTACCAATTAACGGTCCCATCTCGGACAAGACATCCAGCTACTATATTATTTATGGTGACCTTGAATCAAAGGAAGGTAACTTGCAGATTCAAGTTGACCCTTCAAAAACCTTTTCTCCACTACTTGATGTACTCGATATTTTTTTTAGATTTAAACTAAAAGAGAAAAAGTTTAATAAGAAGTCGATAGAGTTCAAACTCTTATCACCTGAGTCTAAAGAGTTTAAAGCGCTTGATACGTTAATTTTAAATCTAACTGAAACAGAAGATTCAACGATTCAATTAACGGCAACTTTTAACTTAAAGAATGTTGGTGTTCAGGATGGAAATATAGCAGTCACAAAGTCTAAGACTGTTAAAAAACTTGAACTAGCGCCAAGCCAATATCTTTTTCAAAAAGACTCCCCTAATCAAGATGCGATTAGAGAAGCCTTTCAAGGTCTTTTCAATGAAGTATTACCTAAGCAGTTGTTCTAACGTAAAACCTTATCTAAGAAAGTAAGTGATTTATTCCAAGAGTCCTTATCAGCTTTCTCATCATACTTAACAGGCAGATTCCATTTCTTTCCCACTTCTGTTGCTTGTGGATTAGTGAATGCATGTAGCGCACCAGGATAATCAATTGATTGATAATCAACTTTCGCTCGTTTCATTTCTTTATTAAAACCAACAACTTGTTTTTTAGGAACCATAGGGTCAGCTGCACCGTTAAATGCTAAAACCTTAGCTTTAACTTTACCTCTTTTAGCTGCTGGTCCAAATGGAGATAGAGTTCCGTGATAGCTAATCACACCATCTAAATCCATTCCTGCTCTGGCCATATGAAGGACGAGTCCACCACCAAAGCAATATCCAATTGCCGCTACTTTATCTGAGTCAACATTTGCAAGAGACTTCACATAATTTAGAGCAGCTTTAAATCTTTTCTCAGCTGTTTTCATATCTCCATAAACAGCCCCAGCTAATTCACCGGCTTCTTTAGGATTCTCTGTGGTTTTTCCATTTCCATACATATCTAGAGCAAAAGCGACATAACCCTCGCTAGCTAGCTTATCAGCGCGCATACGAGCGTAATCGTTCTGTCCCCACCATTCATGGATAACGATGACTGCTGGTGTTTTTCCATCTGAATTTTTTGGTGTAGCTAGATAGCCGTTATAATCTTTGCCATCAATTTTATAAGTGACATTTTTCGATGTGCTGGCACAAGAAACCGTAAATAATAGTGATAAAAGTAAAAGTAATCTCATAGCTGACTCCAGTTTAAATGAATTCAACTATGATGACTTATTTTATGCTGGAGTCAACGAAGAGGTCTAAAAAGTCTATGAAACTTCGCGTCTTTTTTCCTGTTTTCGTAAACGACTCTATCCTGCTTTTTGATTTCGTCTAAAGCTCGATACATCTCTTTAAATGTCATGGGGCGTCCAAAAGACAGTTCTCTATTAATAAGCTCTTGCTGTAAAACTTCAGCCACCTCTTCAAGCACAACGAATAGCTTGAGTTGTTTGGGTTTCATATTAAGAGGGAATTTGTCACGTACTGTTCTACTTAGTAACGGAACTCTACGCATAGCGAAGCCCATAATAGCTTGTGCATTCATTCCAAACGAAGGCTTGAAGTAATAGTCTTCTTCCTCCATCCACTCCATCATTTTTGTGAGGACTGCATCTTTTTGTCGAGTATCAGTCATTTTTGCTGGGTTTCTCCACTCTGCAACAATTTCAAAGTTTGGATCAAACTCTGTATCGCCTGGTCCGAATGTCAAAAATGTATCAACGTTATCTTTATCCGCATCAATACCAATTTGTTCCAAAAATTTTAACAGTCTTGGATTGAATTTCGTTTTATTAAGAGGAATATCGAGTGTTCCTCCTGAAGCAACTTCATAACCCTCATAAACAACTTCAGAACAAAACAAGTCTTCATGGTCTATATAGTCCATTCCAAAATCATAAGGGATGTTCTTACCTTTATTAGTTGAATGATTTTTGACTCTTTCGTAAATATGCTTAGCTGCCCTATGAGCTAGCTCCGGCTCACCATTAAATCTTAAGACAACTGTTCTAGCATTCTTCTCATCCAGATGAGCCTGAAACTCTTTTGAAACTGATCCAATTTCAATATGGGCTTCGGTTGTATGAAGCTCACCCTCATCGTCTTTATATACCATTGTCAGGTGACTAAATTGGGCATCGATATCACCAATTCGTGCAATTGCAGCCGAAGTGTACGCGTTGCCTCTTGAGATAAGAACATCGCCAGACTTTAAATCTTTCCAGTCGCGAAAAGTAAACTTAGGGCTAGTAACAAAGTAGGGAGCCTTACCTTCCAATGTAATATATCCACTTGCGTCTAATTTGCCGCTGACTCTATTTTCTAAATGTTCAACCAAGTAGTCTTCTAGGTAACGAAGTCCACGATAAACATTTCGAGTTTCTTTAAAGCAATCGTATGATTCATCACTAGCTTGGCCTAAAACTGTCGTTTGCTTTTTCATGGCCAAACGGATCTCAAAAGAAAGACCAACTAGTCTTTCAAGGTCTCGCTCGTGATAACTTGGTAAATCTACGGCTTCCCAATCTAGCGAAAAAAGCTTTTGATAATAGTAAGGTACTACTTCAAGACATTCTTTAACACTCGTTATGGGCGTTTGAACTCTTTGATTGAAATCCTCAATAACACCTTTTAGATCTGAGGACTCAGAAGCAGGCTTTCGAGTAGGTTGGCAGGCAGAAACAATAAAAATCGTAAGTAAGATTAGTTTTTTCATAAATACTTTTCGGTAAACAGAGGAAATATTTGAATGAATACGAGTAATTGGACTAAAATGCAGCATGGATTTTAGAAGCGATAATACTGCCAGCATTCACCCGAGACTTTTAGAGAGTGTTCTCAAAGTAAACCAAAAGAATTCAAGCTCTTATGGGGCAGATGAATATAGTCAAACTCTAAAAGACACATTGTCCGACCATTTTGGTTGTGATCTCGATATCGTTTTAGCTTCAACAGGTACGGCCGCAAATTGCATAGCGCTTAGAACATTTTGTCCAAGCTTTGGAAGTGTTTTAACCACTGAGGAATCACATCTCAACAACGACGAAGGGCAAGCTCCTGAACTGTTCTTAAGCGGTGGTAAAGTTAAAACATTCTCAACCAGTGATAAGAAACTTGATTTATTAAAAGCGACTAACTGGATACACAAAGCAAAAAGAATGACACCTCACGCTGGTAAACCAGCATGTGTCAGTATTACTTACGCTACTGAATGGGGCGATCTGTATAGCCTGCAAGAGCTAAGAGAGATTCGCTCTTTTTGTGATGAGCATAAACTTCTACTTCATGTTGATGGTGCTCGATTTGCAAATGCAATTTGTTCAGCTCAACTAACTCCAAAAGAGTTCTATAATATCTTAAAGCCAGATGCCTTGAGCCTTGGTCTAACAAAGAATGGAGCCCTTCAGGCAGAAGTAGTGGTTTTATTCAATCTTAAATACAAAGATGATCTAAGGTATGTGCATAAACAAGCGGGACAATTATTGTCAAAGACTAGATTTTTTTCAGCTCAAATTCTTGAGATTTTAAAAGATGATCTTTGGCTCGAACTGGCAAGTCATGCCAATGAAAGAGCAAGTGAGCTTAAAAAAATTTTTGATAAGACTAATAGATTTAAAGTCATCAATTCTGGAAAAACGAATCAGCTTTTCATCGAAATGGATAAGAAATCAAAAGATATTCTAGAAAAAAACAATTGTTTATTCTATCACTGGCAAGATAACACTTATCGATTTGTAACGAGCTGGATGACAACAAAAGACGATATTAAAAATTTCTCTAAACTACTGACTTCTTTAAAGTAGATTCAATATTTTTTGACTTATAAAAGACACTAGCAGCTACAAAGATTGAAAGAACCGTTAGGGATATTGTTATATACCCTACTCTATCGAAACCTAAAATATTACCATTAGCATCTTCTGAGATAATAAGTCCTGCCATTAGAGTTGCACTTGCTGTCCCAAATGATCGAAGTGAGTTTAGTAAGCCCATAAAAGTACCACGATCTTTTTGATCTGGAACTTGTGAAACCATGGTCATTACTGGAATCATTCTTCCTGAAACTAGAGACATAAATAATGCACTTAAAACGAGATATACAGGAAAACTTAAAATTCCCGAGTTTGTATAAAACCAGATAGGTATAATCGAACAGACTGCAATGGTACTAAAAACTTTAAGGCTGCCACTTCTATCTGTAAATTTACCAATGAGCCTTGCTGTAACGATCGTTACAAGTCCGGCGATTAAATACATATACTTAAGTTGCTCAGTTTTGACGCCCATATTATGAACTGCATATGGACTTAAAAATGGGATAATAAAGAACATCGACATCGCAGTCATAAGAATTAAACCGTAAGCTCTAAGATAATCAAAGCGCTTCAATAATATTACAAAACGAAGTAAGACTTCTTTAGCTGGAGTACAATCTTTTTCAACAGGACGATTTGGTAAAATTCTCCACGCAGCAAAAGCTATAAATGAAGAGAAAAAAGCGATAAAGAAAAATGTCCAGTGCCATGAGATAAAATCAGCAATACCAAGTCCTATCGGAATACCAAGAACGCTGGCGACAGAGAATGATGCCATGACAACTCCCATAGCGTTGCCACGTCTTTCAAAGGGAACAAGATCAGTAACGAGTGCAAAAACGAGTATGTTGAGTATTCCACCAAAAACACCTGTTAGAATTCTACCAAGAAGTAGTAAAGTGAATGTAGGTGCTAAACCACATAAAATCGTACCAACGATAAATCCAATCATACATAAATCTAGTAATTTTTTTCGATCAAAACGATCAGCGATCGTACTAAAGAGTAGACCTGTTAAGGCTGCACTGAAGTTATATGAAGAAACTAAGGATCCAAATTGAGCTGGAGATATTCCAAAATCTAAAATTAAAGTTGGGCCTAAAGGCATCAAGATAACAAAGTCGACAATATGAGCAAACTGTATCGCTGCTAGTAAAAATACATATTTATTTTCGATTTTTAGATCACTCATTTTAGGACAATAAGTCGCTGGTCCTGGTGTGGCAAGATGTCCTTATGCTTTATTTAATAGACATAAGAAGAATCCCTCAAAGCGCGGAGACGGCGTGATTCTTAAAGCCTTTAGGTTTTTCTTACTTACGGGAAGATACTCTTCAATATTGTGAATTGGTGTTTCAAACGCTGTACAAGTTATGTCTGAATTTTCATCTAATATCTGTTTAATAACGTCTTCGTTCTCAGCTGTATTCATCGTACAAGTTGAATATAAAATTTTGCCACCTGGCTTAGTTAGACGAATGGCACTACTCAATATTTTGTATTGGAGCCTGGCAAACTTAGGAACAGTCTGTTGCTTCCAAAAGATATAACTGGGCTTATCATAAAGATTAAATCGTCCCTCACCAGAACATGGGACATCCGCCAAAATGGCATCATAGATCTCGGACTCTTCTTTTTTAAACTTTTCACCTTGAGCTTGAAAGAACTCTGTGTTCTTAACACCCATAATATTACAATTAAACTTTAGTCGTTCTAACCGAATATAATCAGGCTCGATTGCATCAATTCGTCCTTCATTGTTCATAAGAGCTGCAAGCATTGTTGTTTTACTGCCTGGTGCTGCGGCCATATCAAGAACAATATCACCAGGCTTAGGATCTAACATTAAAGGGGCCAGCATCCCAGAGAGGCCTTGCAAGTAAATCATCCCCTCTTTATAGGGTGAGCTTGCCTTTAATTCCTTCTCACTCGAATCAAGTAAAAAGGCATGCTCAATTCCAGGAAGATCTCTAAACTTAATGCCTTCTTTTCTAAGTTGGTTCACAACATAGGAACGCTCACCTAAAAGCAGATTAAGCCTAAAGCTCGAAGTTCTTTTTTGTCTGATGCCTTCAAGACAAAGGCGCCAACTAGCCGGACTCAATTGAGACTCGAATTGCTCAAGAGCAATATCTGGTATTCGCTTTTTTACGTCCTGTATGGAAAAATGCATGTCATGGTAATACCTCAAAAAAATCTAAGTTTCGACCGCAAATGGATAATATTTGAAGACAACTATCTGCTTGTGCTCAATAAGCCGTCTGGAATGGTGACAATGGGATCGACGGGAGAGGACTCACTCTACGCCAGAGCTCTCAACTACCTACAATCAAAGAATAAAACACCTCAAAAGCAGAAATTTACAACTAAGTTATTTGCATGCCACAGACTCGATAAAGACACCTCTGGCTTAGTTTTATTCGCCAAAGATGATCGCTCCTTAAAGTTTGCTCAAGACTTATTTAAAAAAAGAAAGGTTCAAAAAGAATACCGAGCAGTAACTATCAATAATTGGCCTGACTTTTCTAAGCCAGATGAATGGCCAACATTTTGGCTTGAAAAAGAGGAAGTAAAGTCAAAGCTTAAGCCGATGATGGCTTCTGGTAAGAAATGGCTAGAGATCACTCTGCCATTGTACGGCATCAAGACTAAATCACGAGTCGACTTTAATAAAGGTAACGAAGCCTATACTAGAATTTGTGTCGAACAATCGAATGATAAGTATTCACTACTCAGAGTTTATCCTAAAACAGGACGTTTTCATCAAATTCGCTGCCACTTAGCTTTTCTAGGTCTTCCTGTCTTAAGTGACCCTATTTATAAAGGCCAAAAAGAAGCTCCAAGGCTCATGCTTCATGCCGCACAGTTAAGCTTCACTTGGCCTGTGACTAAGCAGAGGTTCGAATTTACCTCCCCGGTTCCTTCAATATTCTTAGATATGACTTCAAGTCGCTAAGCATCTGAATTCTCGAATACCTCTATTGTAAAAAGTACAAGCCAGCTATCAAGTGCGCAGCGCATTACGTACAATCCATTAAACTTAAATAAGGTTAAAAATGAACAAGCTCATAACATTAGCGGTGACCTGTAATCTAGCGCTACTAACCCCAAGCTTTGCCAAAGGCTTTGATTCAATATCAGTCAATGAAGGGATCGAAGTTATCAATGACACATCCTTTTCGGCCGAGTCGGTGGCCATATCAGATGACGGTAAAGAAGTTTGTTGGATCGCTAAGAAAAAAGACTCAAAAATAGTGATTGCAAGTGATGTTTTTTACAAAAAATTTAACAGCCAATCAGTTAGCCGCCTCGACAAACACGGAATCCTCAATGCTTTTACTAAATGTTCTTTTGATAGTGAAGGAAACCTTGTAACAAGTAAGTTACACTGGAGACCTCTGGCACTTTCAAGAACAATTGTAGTTGGACTAATACGTGGCGACTTCGATCCCATTGGTTATGCCTCGTCTGTTACAACAATGGATCACTCGAACAAAGTTCTTGAGGTTATTAAGCCTAAATCTCTTGGATTAAAGAGTAATAGAATATTTCTCAAGCATCCACGCTACTCACCTGATGGTAAGTGGCTTACTTACTACCTAAGTCACGGCAAAAAGACTAAAGGTGTTTTCCTTCACCACATCGAGAGTGGTCAAACACATCAGCTAAGTAGTGTTTACGATAAGCATCCGACTTGGACGCCAGATGGAACGAAAATTTTATTTCACCATCAAATTGATGCTAATGAAACTAATCCAGAAAAAGCATATTTGGGATACTTTGATTTAAAGCTTACACAAGATGGAAGTATTAAAGACTCAAAAAGAATATTACTAGATAAGATTTACAGTTCTAAGTTTATGTATCAAAAGCATCCAGCTGTGCTGGCTGGAACAAACTTAGTCTTCTTTCATGGTGAAGAAGAAGAGGGCGACAAGAAAAGCTTATTTGTAAGAGAATTAAAACCTGGTTCAAAGAACTATAAAATTAAGCTAAAGCTAAACGGCATAAAGATCTCAAAAGCGAAGCATCCTGCCTCAGGAGCTTTTGACGATAAAATTGTTTTCATTGGTAAAGAGAAAGGTGCAGATGAAGAAAAAGTCCTTCTCTTAAATCCACAGGCTTTAGATCAAATCATAAGAGAGATGAAATAGAATGAAACTCTATAAGCTCATCTTTAAACCATTTTTTATTCTGCTTGATATTTATATCAAGGCAAATAAGGATTGGGATTTTCAACGAGTAAAACTAGGCAGTGAGCTTAGTAAAGAAGAGCTTGATAAACTCCATGAGTATCGTTTGGAGTGCTACCGTAAAGACACTCCTTACCTAATACCAACAACACAAGAAGAATTTAATATTGAACGTGACTTTGATCTAAACTCGTATCATATATATGCCAAAAATAACCAAGGTGAAGTCATTGGAAGCCTTAGACTTTTAAGAAGACCTTTTGAAATGGAGAAACTTAACTTCTCTGAAGAACATAAGGTTGGTTTAGATGAATATTTAGAAATATCAAGACTGGTGTGCTCAGTTCGTCAAAAAGGCCTTGGAAGACGATTGCTTATACGAGCAGGCTTATGGTCAATTGAGAGAACCAATTACAAAGGCTTTACGGCCGTATGTAAATGCCATCGTCTACCAATGTTTAAACGTTTTGGGCTCATACCAAAGACAAGTTTCAAAATTCATGAAAGACAAGATCAGACCTATCATCTCATTAAAGCAGATTTTTCAGAAATTACGTTTGTGACATTTAGAGCATTTGTTTCAGTTCAGCTTATGACTTTAACGAAGCTGATCCAAGAGGCTTTTGGTTTTAATCAATCTGCACTTTAAAAACTTTATTTTTATCAAGTTTATCAATGAGTCCAAAAGAATCTACTTTGCCCAACATATCTTTAAGCTTTTCAATTCTTGACGACAAAATTTTCTCGAATTTTAAGTCAATCCAGAGTTGCTTTTGCTCAGAGGCAATCAAGGGTTTTCCAACATGTTCAAAGACATTTGATAACCAGTGAGCAGATTGCATGGCCTTGATAAAGTCACGTGTATATTCGAAAATTTGATCTTTATCTTCGTTTGTAGGAATTTCTTCTTTTGCTAGGATAACACCGGTTCCGTGGTGTCTTGCCTCGTCCTTTAGAATTTGATCATAGGTGTCTTTTAGCGGATCAAACAGACAGCTTTCACGCAAGCCATGATAGTGTCCCATCCCAAAGCCCTCAAGCAGAACTTGAATGACAAAAACCAATGAAGTTTTTGATCCATCTCTTATCACTTCTGCTAATGGATTAAGCATAGGATGATGATGACTTTCTAGAGAATAATCAAATTTCATAAAATTTTGGAACTCTCTTAAATGAACTGCTTCATCACTAGCAAATAGTGCATAGGTTGATTTTTCTTCAAGTGTTTCAGATAAAAGAATCATCTTAGCGCCGTAGTTATGCCCCGAAGTTTCGATAAAGGCTGATAAAGCAAGATTAAGCTCAGTCATTCTCTCAAGATAACGTTGCTTACATTCATCAGATAAGCTTAAAAATAGACTAGAGTTTTGAAGGCCATATCTCTCAGCACCCCAAAGAACCTTTGGCACATCCATTCCTTTTTTAGATACAGTTAACTCGTCCAATCTTCTATCTAGTAAATTTGAAAGAGAATTATTTTTCTTCCTCTTTGGCTCTAAGATATCTTTAGGATCTAAAAATTTAGAAAGTGATTTAAGCTTTGTCATTTCGATCACTCGTTTGATTAGGATACACAGCTTTACCTGCTTCAATAAAGCTTCCGGCCAAAACTTTTGCGCCCGGTGCAATTGTAACTCTGTAAGAAAGGACGACATCATCGCCAATTTCAACTTCTTTTACGTAAAGCAAGTATTTATCATCACGCTTTTTAATTGCATGAGCTGCAAGATAGGAATGATTTCCAACAAGAACTCGCTTACCAATATTCATATGAGTTCGATCAACAACACGGCACTCTGGAGTCCAGTTTACCTTTTCACCAATCTGGCTCCCCCATAATCGTAGCCATGAACTATAAGCCCCGGGAATCAAAGTTAGAGCCTGCTCCAGAAAATGAAAGGTATTAAATATTTGTTGTAAATGAAATGCTACCCACCATAAGTTTCCATTTTTAGTTTTATTACCAAGGTAACTGATTCCCTCAGGTTGTCCCCAAATTGAACGCACCACTCTCCAAATGATTGGAGGTTGTAAGTACAGAAAAAGAACTCCGATTATATAGTGATATTCAATCGATACAACAAACACCTGAATGATTAAAAACAGCGTATAAAATCTGCTGACTTTCTCGATAAACTTGGGAATTTCAGCTTTTCGACTCATTTATATCTCTTACTTTAAAAAAGTATATCGAGATGTTTGACCATCTTTGAGCTTACAAAACTCATCAAAAACTTGATCCATCATTCTGGTTGTGAGGATTAGCGAACCGACCATTACTTCTTCCACAGCATTCCAGTCATCCTCAGTTTTAACAAATCTATTGATAGACTCCTCTACTTCCTCTGCATGTTTTGCATCAATTTCTGAGTGTTCATTAAAAAATGTCATCGCTTTTTTAGGAACTCCAATTCCATCACTGAGCATTGCTAAGAGTGGTTGGATAAATTCATAGCTTCTTTCGGCCCAATAGCTGTAGCCGAGTCTAGCAACTGGCGAGAAGTGTTCTGAAATATGATAAAGGTACGCCACTAAAGTCTCAGTTGAAACTAGCGGTTTTGGGAGGG
This sequence comes from uncultured Bdellovibrionales bacterium, assembly GCA_963976925.1. Classification (GTDB taxonomy): domain Bacteria; phylum Bdellovibrionota; class Bacteriovoracia; order Bacteriovoracales; family Bacteriovoracaceae; genus UBA4207. The sequence goes on along the minus strand of CAXBMT010000002.1, from coordinate 11,856 downwards.
TTTCGACACTGACTTCAAAACCTAGAGATTTTAAGTCATGAAGCGCCATCATTTCATGTCCCGCCTCTTCAAGTGCGTGTTTAAGACAATACTTCATATAATGGATATTCGTAGTATCTCGTCTTGTTGCTACAAGTGCTTGGTTTCGAGCATTATGAAGGGTGTAGTGATAAGTCTCGCACAAGTACATCGCATATAATCTACTATCAACAAAGCCAGGCTCTAAAACTTTTTCGAGGTTTGGGCTTCTCGATAAGTTTTCCATTTCAGATTCTAAGCGAGCATTCAGCGCTTTAACATTCATTACTATCTCCTTGATTATTTTTATTTATCGGTATGTTTAGGCTTTTATTTATTAAGTATTAGTCCGATAAGCATATAAACATTCAATGGAGCTTTCATGTCTACTATACGTCCTGTTTACGTTATTTCAGGTAATAGAATCCCTTTTGCTAAGTCGATGACAAAGTATCTTGGTCGCTCGACTCAAGATCTTATGACTGCAGCATTAAAGGGACTTGTTGAGAAAAACAAGCTTAATGACAAAACAGTTGGTGATGTTGCCTTTGGCGCAATTATGCAAAATCCAAAAGACTGGAATCTAACTAGAGAATGTGTTCAAGGATCAGGTCTACATGCTCATACTCCTGGCTATAATGTGCAAAGAGCATGTGGCACAGGACTAGAAACCTCATGGCAAATTGCTAATAAAATTGCACTAGGTCATATTAATGAAGGAATTTCAGGTGGTGTAGACACTAATTCTGATTTACCAATAACAGTTTCAATAAAACTTAAAACTGCTCTTCTAAAGATGAACGCTGCTAGAAGTATAGGTGATAAACTTAAAGTTTTATCAAGCTTAAGACCAAAAGACTTGGCACCAGCCTTTCCCGCTGTTGGAGAACCTCGAACAGGTATGTCTATGGGTCAGCATTGTGAAAAAATGGTCCAAAAATGGCAGATTGATAGAAAGTCACAGGATGAATTAGCACTTGCCAGTCACCATCGAGCTGCCAAAGCTTGGCAAGAAGGTTTTCATTCTGACTTAGTGACAGGCTTTAATGGCGTCGATAAAGATACAATCGTTCGAGGTGATACTAGTCTTGAAAAGTTAGCAAAACTTAAACCTGCTTTTGACTTTACTGGAGTTGGTACACTTACAGCTGGAAACTCTAGTCCCCTTACGGATGGAGCCTCTTGTGTACTTCTAGCAAGTGAAGAGTCAGCCAAAGCTCATGGCTGGGAACTTCAAGCTCGCTTTGTAGATTGTGAAGTTGCGGCTCTTGATTATGTTGGCGGTGATGGACTTTTAATGGCCCCAACAATTGCAGTTGGTCGCCTACTTGAAAGACAAAATTTAAAACTTCAAGACTTTGACTTCTATGAAATTCACGAAGCCTTTGCAGGGCAAGTTCTTTGCACACTTGCTGCTTGGAATGATGAAGCTTGGTGCAAAAGATTACTTCAATCAGCTCCTTTAGGAGAAATTGATTTAACCAAGTTAAATATCAATGGTAGCTCACTTGCAATTGGTCACCCATTCGCCGCCACAGGTGGAAGAATTGTGGCTTCTTTGGCGAAGATGATTAAGACTTCAGGAAAACAAAGAGGACTTATCTCTATCTGTACAGCTGGTGGAATGGGAATCGCGGCAATCCTAGAGAGGGTCTAAAGCGAGATTGCACTCTTCGTAAGAGGTAAACGGACTAAAGATAGACTTAATGCCCATACGAAGACGAGAGACTTTTTCTTTGTCTTCAAAATAGACCTGCATCTTGCATTTTTTAAATCCAGATTTTGAGCTGATGGTTGAAAACATTCTTCCATCATCTCTATCAGTGGTTAGTGAATATAAGTCATAACTAAAAGTGCAGGATTTACTTTTACCGTCTTCACGATAATGAAAACTGGCGCTACCTCTAGAGTCACGAATATTTATTCTACAAATATCGCCTTGATCCGTAGCTCCAATATACTCTCTCTCAAGTGAGTCGTTGGCCCATAGGTTAAAGCTCATTAAAAATGTCATTAATAGAACTAATTTCATAAAAACCTCTTATTTAATATATCCATATCATGCATTGAGTGCAAAGAGACAGCAGGGAGAATAAGTGAACGCTGAACTTTTTATGTCGGGCTTTAACAAATTAGTGTAAAAGATAAGACTCAAAGCCTATACTCAGCTCGATAATATTTGGAGCCTAGTCTGAATCATCTTCTTTGGCGCTACCGTCACATCATTTTCTTTTCTTTTGCCCTAACTTTTTTATCAGGCTTTGGACAAAGTATTTTCATCTCTCTATTTATTCCTACTTTTTTAGAAAATGCCCATATCAGCAACACTACATTTGGAACAATCTATGCCGGAGCAACACTGCTTAGCGGCTTTGCTTTGCCCTGGGCAGGAAGGCAACTAGATAATATTAGTCATGCGAAATATTCAAAAATAGTATTTTTTGGCTTAACCACTGCTTCAATTGTAACTGCTTTTGCAGATAATATTTATCTTCTAAGTTTAGCAATATTTATGCTTCGTTTCTTTGGCCAAGGACTGTTTGGACATACTAGCGATACTATTACAGCAAAAAAGTTTGGACCAAATCGTGGAAAAGCTCTTAGCTTAGCGGGTTTAGGCTATCCCTCAAGCGAAGCGATTATTCCATTAATAGCGGTATGGATTTTAGGTCATTACGGGATCAAAGTTACGTGGCTTCTTGTCGCAACATTTATATTTTTATTTATACCGTTTATTAATTTTTTCGCTAACTCCCCTGGTGAAAATGAGTCCGAAGACCATAAGATAGAGGAAAATACGAGAAAAGATTTTCCTGGCTTAAAAAGCTTCTCATTTTGGGTTTGGGCATCAGCGACGCTAATGCCTCCTTTTTTGTTAACCTCGTTATTTCTCTATAATGCCGTCATCGCTGAACTTAGAGGCTGGACTTTAGAATGGATGGCCAGCTCTTTTGTTGCTTTTGCGTTAGCAAGATTTACTTTCTCTTTAATTGGCGGACCACTCGTTGATCGCTATGGAGCAAAGAATCTTTATCCATGGCATCTGATTCCATTATGTATTGGAATTTCGATACTAGCCCTTTGGGAAAATCAATTTGCAGCTCCAACATACTTAGCCCTAGCAGGGGTCTCAATTGGTCTTGGCGCACCAATCAAAACAGCACTTTGGGCAGAAATTTATGACGTTAAGTTTTTAGCACAAATAAGAAGTTGGTTATCTTCTTTTGGTGTCATTGGGACTGCTGCCGGACCACCTGTACTAGCCTTGATGCTTGATTCTGGAATTTCATTAACGAACTCGTTATCCCTTCTAAGCATAAGTCTAGCAGCGATCATTACTTTGTGTGGCTTTCTCAAAAGGTACTGCTAAGTAATTATGAAATGATCTCGAACAAGATTCTTCTCTTTAATCATATTAACAAGATTTTCATCGATAACGTTGTGACTAGCAAAGAAATTATCTTTATTAACTGAGCTGTAAACTAAAACCTTTTTAAAGTAACCGTTAAACGAAGTTAAAAAATTATTTTCTAAATCAGGAAAGAATATAATTTCGTTTATCTCAGTTTTAACAAACTTAAAATCAATCAACGAAGCTAGGTCATAATCAATCTCATTTTTAATGACAAGATTTATATGAAAGGCATTTTTATTAGGAAATAGCTTTTTCATTTTCAATATTGAACTACTAAAGTCAATTGAGAGATAAAAATTAAGCTTAATTAGCTCTTTAATAATTAATTCTTTATTATCAAGGTCAGAAAATAAATGAACAAAAAAGTCATAAACGAACTTTTGGCTTTCATTTAGCCATCCTTCTAATCTGTCTTTATGAAAACGTTCTCTTTTTAGATCTAACTTCTTTAAAATTAATACAAACTCCTCCCAACCATGTTGCTCAATCCAGCTCAAGTGTTGATCAAGTATAGATGAGAAGGAAATATTCAGTTTTATAACTGATATATTATATAGAAAGTGTAGAACCTTATGATTATAAAAATATGAGATTAATATTGAAAGTCGCATACAGCGGTTAATCTGCTCTTGCGTCATCTCCCTAGTCGCTTTAATTAGTCTTGGTGGACGATCATCGAATACGAGACCTAATTCACTTGCTTTTGATAATAAGGGGGTTCCTGGCAAGAGTTGAAGCTGGTAGACATCTATTTTGTAAGAGTCCACAGTAAGTGCAAAATCAATTGATTTTAGAAACTTTTCGGGATTATCGCCCGGTAGACCTGCAATAACTTGAGTTAAGATTTTGATCCCTAAGCTTCTAACCGTTTTAGCATTTTCAACAATTCTTTCAATATTTTGTGTTCTGGCGACACCTTTAAGTACATCTCGATCAGAGCTTTGCAGACCAATTTCTACTAATTTAAACTTAGCCTTTTTCAGTAAGTGAATAATTTCTTCATCAAGTAAATCCACTCGCAACTCAGTGTAGATAATAGTATCTGAATTTTGATTATATTTTGAAATTAAGCGAAGAATTTCTTTTGCTCTAGCTGGAGGTACATTAAAAGTAGGGTCCATTAGTAAGATAGAAGAAGTTTCATGCTTAAAAATTTCTTTTAGCTCATTATCAATTCTTTCTAAAGAAAAGCTGTGAATGAGTTTTCCAAAGTCTTTTGGGTAGTAGCAATAGCTACAAATAAAAGGACAGCCTCTATAGGTTTCTAGTAAAACAGTCCTTTTTTCGGTGTTTAAATCAATAGATTTACTCAGATATGGAGAAGGGATTTCATCTAAGTTTTCAATAATATGTCTTCTTTCATTTTCTATTAAGAACCCATCTTCATTAAAAAAACATAATCCTTGAATCTGTCCAAATCGCTCGTCACTAAAGTCATTTTTGACGAGTTCGTTTACTAGCTCTTTAAATGTAAACTCTCCCTCTCCCAAAACAAGAAAATCTATGCAGTCTTGATGTTGGTTCATAAACTCTCTCGCTACAGGAGTTACATCAGGCCCCCCAACGACTATTTGAACTTCAGGTTTTAGACGTTTTAATTCACGAGCAAGAGCAATTCCTTTATGACTGCTCCACACATACATAGAAAAGCCAATAAGTTCAGGATTACTCTCAACTAGATCAATTGCAATTTGTTCGATATTATTTTGGTCAACTGGCTCATAAATATTGACCCTACACTGACTTGAAAGATCAGAGTCATCCTCAATGACAACCTTGAGGTAATGAAGCGCGAGCGGAATAAAAGAAAAGCTCGTAATGTTTACAAGTTGAATATTATACATTTGAACTAATTCTATTGTATTTTTGAATAAATTATTAGCATTAAATCCTGCAAACTTAGCAATATAACTAATGCTAAATATAAGCTTGAGTTGATAATCTCATAGTATTACCTAAGTAATGAGAATGACACATCTCGCTTTATAAGGTTTTTGCTAAATATAACGCCCCAAGGCTTAACAGCCCCTTACCAGAATCACTAAGATTTACCCTTGGTTTAAAGAGGATATTACTATGCAAATTCAGTTACCAACTGAGACACAAGATTGTTCAAATTTTATCGATAACACCTTCGTAAAAGGATCTGGAGACTCAACTCCAATTGATTCACCTTGGAATGGCAAAAAAATCGGTGAGATAAAGTTTTCAACTAAAAAAGATGTTGATACCGCAGTAAAAAGTGCAAGTGCGGCTCAAGAAAAATGGGGGCAAACTCCAATCAAAGAACGCACTAGAGTTATGTTTAACTTTAGAGATATTCTACTTAGAGATCTTGAAGAGCTTTCACAACTTGTTGCGGCTGAAAACGGAAAGACTCCACTAGAAGCTCGTGCTGGTGTCATGAAAGGCGTTGAAGTTTTAGAGTATGCTATTTCTCTTCAAAATTTAGATCTTGGCGGAAAGATGGAAGTTTCTCGTGGTGTTCATTGTGAATATCGTCGTGAAGCCTTAGGAGTCATTGCCAACATAACTCCTTTTAATTTTCCAGTTATGGTTCCGATGTGGACGATCCCTATCGCACTAACTTTAGGAAACGCCTATATCTGGAAACCTTCAGAAAAAACACCATTGGCTTCTCAATATCTTGCCAAGGCTTTAAAAGAAGCCGGCTTACCAAGCGGACTATTTCAAGTTGTTCAAGGTGGAAAAGATACAGTTGAAGCGATTATTGATCATCCAGAAGTTAAAGCCGTGGGCTTTGTTGGATCTACAAAAATTGCAAAAGCTGTCTATGCTAGAACAACTGCGCTAGGAAAGAGAGCCCTTGCTCTTGGTGGCGCGAAAAATCATATTGTCCTTCTTCCTGATGCGAACTTAGATCTATGTGGCGCAGGAATATCTGATTCTTTCACTGGCTGTGCTGGTCAGCGCTGTATGGCCGCATCAGTTATATTAGCTGTTGGAGATGTTGATAAACATATTGAAAAAGTTGTTGAGCGTGCGAAATCTCAAGTTCTCGGTAAGGACATGGGCGCTATCATCACTAGAGAGCAAGTTAACTTTTTAAATGAAGCAATCGCTCGTGCTGAAAAAGATGGTGCAAAGATTTTACTCGATGGAAGAAATACTAATGCCCCTAAAGGAATGGAAGAAGGTTACTGGCTTGGGCCAACAGTTCTAGATCAAGTTAAGCCTGGAAGTGAGGCTGCTTCGTTTGAACTTTTTGGACCAGTTGTTTCAATCATTCGTTGCAAGACTATTGGCGAAGCCATGAAAATTGAGAACGACGTTGAATATGGTAACGCTTGCTCAGTCTTCACATCATCAGGCGTTCATGCAGAACGAGTTATTCAAACGGCAAAAGCTGGAATGGTCGGTGTCAACGTAGGCGTTCCTGTTCCAAGAGAGCCTTTCAGCTTTGGTGGCGTAAATGCTTCTAAATTTGGCCATGGCGATATTACTGGCGTTCACTCTTTAGATTTTTGGACGAATACAAAAAAGGTTACAACCAAGTGGGAGCCACAAAGCGACCAAAACTGGATGTCATAAGGAAATATTATGGAAAAGTCATCACACGTTATTTTAACGTCACACAATTCAGAAGTTTATAAAGACGCCCTTCCAATTCATTGGGGAGCTAAAAGTCCTAAAGAGCGAGGCCCTGTAGTTGCTTCTGTCTCTAATGTTCTTCACAGAAACGCCATTGGCAGTCACTCTGGTAGTTATACTGTATATAGAGCGCTTTCAATCGCTTCAGGGCAATTTCCGAAACAGCATATTCCTGATTTTAAAAATACAGAGAGTACAACATCAATTGGTCCTTTTGATTCATGGACTGACCCAGATAAGTTCGTCTCAATTGATCCATGGGGTGCCGATGTTAACGTCCATTTCAAAGACTATATGGAAAAAGGTTATGACGTTCGACCTTCCATCGCAGTAACTCAGGCTAGACTTCAATTACCTGAAATTTATGACGCGATTAAAGCTGGTCGTTTAAAGCCAGACGGTAATCTTATTAATGAGAAAGGTGATATCAAAGTAACTAAAGTTGCGTTTGAACCCGTATGGTATCTACCAGGAATTGCAAAAAGACTTGGAATTAACGAAGGTGAACTCAGAAAGATTTTATTCAGTGAGACAGGTGGAATGTTTCCGGAACTTGTAACTCGACCTGATCTTAAAGTTATGCTTCCACCAATCGGTTCAACAACAGCTTATATTTTTGGTGATCCTGCTAACCTATCCAATCCTGAGATTGAACTTACATGTCGAGTACATGACGAATGTAACGGCTCAGATGTCTTTGGCTCTGATATTTGTACATGTCGTCCTTATCTTATGTACGGAATTGAAGATGCAGCAAGAACTGCACAGAAAGGTGGAGTTGGCTTAATTGCTTACTACCGCAAAGAAGGTAGAGCGCTTGGAGAAGTTACGAAGTTTCTTGTCTACAATGCTCGTAAGCGTCAAGAAGGTGGCGATTCAGCTGCAACATACTTTCATAGAACTGAATGTGTCGCTGGTGTAGAAGATGCGCGCTTTCAAGAACTGATGCCAGATATCTTACAATGGTTTGGTATTAAGAAAATTCATAATATCCACTCAATGTCGAATATGAAATTTGATGCCATCGTTAAAAGTGGAATTGAAATCGTTAACAGAATTTCAATTCCTGATGAATTAGTCCCACCTGATGCTCAGGTAGAAATGGAAGCCAAAAAAGCTGCCGGCTACTTCACTAAAGGTGAAGTCAAGACTGGTGATGCCCTTAAAAATGTTAAAGGCAGAGAAATTGATGAGAGTAAGAAATGAGTGAAAGAACTCAATGGTTATTAACTCCTGCTGCAATTCGTGAAAGATGTAATCTTCTTCATCAAAGAAACCTTGATGGAAAAGGGTTACTTAGAATTAATGAGTCAAAGTGGAACGAGGTCGTCTCTTTTACGTTAGATACTATTAAAGAAAACTACCCTACTCTCGAGATTCCGTTTCACTCTAGACTTGGTCACTTTAGACCTGGAAAAGTTGATCGCGTTGAATGGCTAGAAGAGTTTATTGAAGCAGAAAATGCAACGACGAGAGCAAAGGCTTTAGTCGATCTGATTATACCTTCTGTCTTGTTAGATGCTGGTGCTGGCAATGATTGGAAGTTCTTCGAAGAAAGAACGGCGCAAACCTTTAATCGATCAGAAGGGTTAGGAGTAGCAAGTTTTCATATGTTCTTAGCCGGTGAATTTAGCTCAAATGATGAAATCAAAACTGATGGAAAAGCGCTAATGGCCCTTACCAAGTCTCAGTTAGAAAAAGCCTTTCAGGTTTCAGCTAAAAACCCTCTACTCGGTGTCGATGGTCGCTTGAAACTACTATCTGGACTAGGCAAAGCTCTAGGAGTAAATGGTAGACCTAGTGATATTGTCGATGACTTTCTTATTAACGGACAAGTTAAGGCCATAGATGTTTTATCAACAGTCTTAAAAAAGCTCGGACCTATTTGGCCTTCAAGAATTACACTTGATAACACTCCTCTTGGAGACACATGGTCGCACCCTGCTTTAGGTGAGCAAGGAAGCTTTGAATCTCTAGTCCCATTCCATAAATTATCTCAGTGGCTTTCTTACTCAATCCTGGATGCCATGGAAACGTGTGGCTTTGAAGTCATTGGAGTTGAAGAGCTAACTGGCCTGCCTGAGTATAGAAACGGCGGACTCTTCCTGGATCTAGGAATGATGGAAGCAGTAAATCCATCTGACTTGACTCGCGGAGTGAGTGCAGCTGATCCTTTCACTATCGAATGGAGAGCTAGCACAGTGATACTTCTTGATCAGTTAGCTGCAAAGATTCAAAAAGAATTAGGAAAAACCTGGTGGAACACCACCTCTAAATATCATCCTCGACGGAACAGTTTTTTAGGAGCTTATATGAGCGGAAAATTTATACAAATTGATCATCCACTTTTACAACACAAACTCTCTTATCTTAGAGATAAGAATACATCGGGCCATGATTTTAGAGAAATTACGAAAGAAATTTCTAGAATTCTCGCCTATGAAGCCATGAGAGATTGGACAGACACTGAAACCGTTTCAATCGAAACTCCAATTGCCAAAGCTGCAGCTACCAGAATTAAAAATCCTCCAATCGCTGTAGCAATCATGAGGGCAGGTAACCCTGTATTAGAAGCAGTTTTATCAATGCTTCCATTTGCAAGTGCAGGTCATATCGGAATTTATCGTGATAAATTCATCAGTAACACTGTTGAATATTATTTTAAACTACCTGAGCACTCTGAAGGTAAAGAAATACTACTTTGTGATCCATTGATTGCCACAGCAGATACAATGATTGCCGCAATCGATCGTCTTAAAGACTATAAAGTAGGAAAAATTAAAGTTCTTTCACTTCTTGTTAGTCCTGAAGGCCTTGAAAAATTATTTCACTTTCATCCAAACATTGAAGTTTATGCTATCCAAAAGGAAGAGGGTTTAACTGATAAGGGTTATCTGATTCCTGGTCTCGGGGATGCCGGAGACAGACTATTTCAAACTAAATAGGAGTTTGTCTTGAGTTGTACAATTATTGGTGTTTCTGGTGGTTCAGGCTCTGGTAAGACTTTTTTTGCTAGAGCCCTCAATGATAAACTTGGCCCAGAGATTAGTTCAATTATTTATCAAGATAATTACTATATTGATCAATCCGCTCGTTTTGATCACGACGGCGGCTCAGTTAACTTTGATCATCCAGATAGCTTAGACTTTAACCTTCTGGCTAAGCATCTAGAGCATTTAAAGAACGGTGATGATATTCAAATCCCCGTTTATGATTTTGTTACTCACTCAAGACAAAACGAAACGATTCATCAAATACCCAAACCGGTTATTCTTGTCGACGGAATATTACTTCTTTCTCAAGCTCATGTTAGAAAACATTTTGATATTTCTATCTTTGTTGATACCTCTGAACAACTTAGGTTTGATCGTCGGCTAAAGCGTGACGTTGAAGAACGAGGCCGAACGCCAGAGGGAGTTAAGGCTCAATTCGAAAAACAAGTGAAACCAATGCACGATCAATTTGTTCAGCCGAGTATGGACCATGCAGATCATATTATTTGTGACCTTGCTGGATATGATTTATTGATGGATAAGCTTTGTAATTCTTTTAAGATTTAAACTTAGAGAATTATTTTTATAAAACTGTTAGAGCGCTTATAATTACCACTACTTCTGCACAGTAAATTCTGCATTGCCCAACAAGTCCTGCTTGCCCATAGCTGCTATGACATGTTAATCATAGATTACTTATTTAAGGACAGTGTCCTTACTAATCTATCCAAAAAATTTAATGCGCCCCTTAGTTCTTATCGCTAGGAGATACATGGACGCTGTAACAACTTTTGAAGCTTGGGCCATCCCAAGTCCAGTGAGAGATTCTCTTTTAAAACAAGGGATTGTCACACCAACACAAATTCAAAGCCTAACTTTAGAGAACTCTTTAGCAGGTAATGACATTATTGGATTAGCTAACAGCGGCTCTGGTAAAACTATGGCCTACTGTCTTTCATTGATTTCATTACTCGATAAAGCAGAAAATAAAGATAAGATCGGTTTAGTTTTAGCACCATGCTCGGACACTGCAGTTCAAGTTCATGGTGTTATCAAAAAGCTAACCAACAAAATGACTGGAAGATGGAAACCTGTTCTAGCAGTGGATGCTGAAGATGATGACATCGCTATTCAGGAAACTAATCTTAGAAAGAGACCTCGCCTTATAGTTGCAACTCCAGAGCGACTTTTAGCTCATATTGAGAGTGGAATTGCTAAACTTGAAAACGTTAAGTTTTTAGTAATGGAAGAGGCAGATAGACTGATAGACTTGGGATTTAATGAATCTTTGCAATCGATCTCAAAAGCAATACCGACAGAGCGCCAAACAATGATATTTACCTCTAAACTTGAAAATGAAGTGGAAACTATGACTAAAGAGTTAACAAATAATCCAACTGTAATTGAAGCTGGTGATAAACCTATGCCAGAAGTTGTTGTCCCTACAGAAAAAGAAGAGCCTGGGCGCTTTGACGCTCTCCTTGCAGGCCTTGAAGAACATAAGGGAACAACGATTGTTTTTTGCAGAACAAAGTTTAGAGCAAGAAGACTTGCTCAGCGTCTCTTCAAAGCTGGTCATCCTACAGACTGTATCCATAGCGATCGCTCACAAAACCAAAAGAACAACACCATCAAAGCTTTAGGCGAAGGTCAATTTAGAGTACTAGTCGCAACTGATATTGCTATTGGTTCTGTTGAACTAGAATCAATTACCCATTTAGTAAATTTTGATGTTCAAGAGTTTCCCGCTGAATATTTGCAATTGGTTGCAGACAAAGACAACGCACTAACTTGGGTAAACCCTGAAACAAGTGAACA
>CAXBMT010000001.1:0-37872 GCA_963976925.1 uncultured Bdellovibrionales bacterium | reverse complement strand
AAATCCTTTGAGTGCATTAGACCAACCTTCTGGTGTGTAGTGATCAAGCTTATCTCTTAAGTGACTGAATATTTTCTGCACCATGCTTCGCTAGCTTTTCAGCAGCCCCAGCTGGGATTGAGCCAATAGCGGCAACATCAACATTTTGTCCTGAAAGTTTACCTAGGATCTCATAGGCAACTGACTTCACATCATCACCTTGAATCTCTGCTAATACGAGTACTTTTGACATAATAATATCCTTAAAAATTTAATTAAATAACTTTAGCTTCATTACGAAGTAGACCAACAACTTCCTTAACAACACCAGCGCGCTGTCCCTCTTCCATGGCTTCAAACTTTTTGCCGGCTGGTTTTTCAGGTGGAAGTTTAAACTCAGAATACTTAACTCTGCGATCAGCATCAGTAACACCAACATCAGCTAGTGAGTGTTGTGCCATTGGCTTCTTTTTCGCTTTCATGATTCCTGGGAGTGAAGCATAGCGAGGAGTATTGATACCCTTGTTGCAAGCAACTAGTGCCGGTCCGTCAACCTCGTAAACTTCAATTGATCCACCTTCAATTTCACGCTTAAGATTAAGCTTAGTGCCGTTCATTTCAAAACCAACAACAACTGAAACAGATGGTATATCGAGCATTTGTACTAGAAGTTGGGGAACTTGTAAGCAGTCATCATCAATCGCTTGCTTACCAGCAAAAACTAGATCAGCTGACTTACCAGATTTGTCGATAGCACCTTTAAGTGCTTTTGCAATCATGTATGAATCTAGATTATCAGCAGATTCAACCAAAATTGCTTCATCAGCACCCATGGCCAAGGCAGTTCTTAGTGCTTCAGTGTCTTTTGGGCCACCAACTCTAACAACAGTAACTGTTGATCCAGCATTAGCAGCTTTTACAAGAAGAGCTTGCTCAACAGCAAATTCATCGTATGGATTCATAATCCACTTGATAGAGCTTGTTTCGATAAAAGTTCCATCTGAATTTGGAACAACTTTAGTTTCTGTGTCGGGAACTTGCTTTACGCAAACAAAAATATTCAACATTAACTCCTTGAAAATATCTCTTTAGCGATAACTAATCTTTGGATTTGTGATGTGCCTTCGTAGATCTGAATAAGTTTGGCATCTCTCATCAGCTTTTCTACTGGGTATTCTTTACTATAGCCATAGCCTCCGTAAATCTGAACCGCGTCAGTTGTAATTTGCATGCATGCATCTGCGGCGAAAGCTTTTGCATAAGAAGCTAGTTGTGTGTTGGGTTGATTATTATCAACAAGCCAAGCGGCTTTAGTAACAAGTAATCTTGCAGCCTCAATTTTCATTGCCATCTCGGCAACCATAAATTGAATTGATTGAAATGAAGCAATAGGTTTACCGAACTGTTGTCTTTCGCTGGCGTACTTTGCGCTATAATCAAAAGCACATTGAGCTCCGCCAACAGCACTCGAGGCAACCATTGGTCTAGAGTGATCAAGCGTCTTCATTGCGATCTTCCAGCCTTCACCTGGTTTACCTAGCATATTTTCTTTTGGAACTTTTACATTGTTAAAACGAACACCACGAGTGTCAGAACATTTGTGTCCCATCTTTTCTTCAGGCTTTCCGATTTCAATCCCAGTTGATTCTTTAGGATCAATCACAATTGCACTAATTCCTTTGTGCTTGAGTGAAGGATCAATCGTTGCATAGACAACAAACAGATCTGCAAAGCCAGCGTTTGTTATCCACATTTTTTCGCCGTTCACGACCCAGTGATCACCGGCGTCCTTGACTGTAGTTTTAAGTCCAGCAGCATCAGAGCCGTTACCTGGTTCTGTTAGACAAAATGAAGCAATCAAAGGTTTTTCAGTAAATGGTGTTAAAAACTTCTTCTTTTGTTCGTCACTTCCACCAATAACAATTGGAAGAAGGGCGAGATCATTGGCCATGATTGCTGTGTTCATACCCATGCAGCCGTATGAAAGACTCTCAGTGATGATCATCGAATCGACAGCAGTGAAGCCAACTCCACCAAATTCAGCAGGGATACATGTATTTAAAAAACCAAGCTCCCAAGCTTTATCAATAATATCTTTTGGGAAAGTTTCATTATGATCATACTCTGCAGCTTTGGGCATCATGACGTCACGAGCAAACTTCATTGTAGTTTCTTTAATTTCTTTTTGCTCTGTGGTGTACTCAAAGTTCATTATTTCATCCATTTAAAAGTGACAATCTATTGTAGAGAGGCATGGTAATCTAGGTCAATTAGCATAACCTAATTTAGCTGAATATTTAATCGACAGGAGTTGCCGGTTCGTCAAAATACTCAGGTATTTGGTAGGACGCTCTTAGCCATTTGGCGATTGATAGTTCTAGAAGAGGCAAGACAACGAAACTGCGCTGCAAAAAACGTGGATGTGGGATTGTTAAATTGTCAGTATGAATAATCTGCTCTCCAAAAAACAATAAATCGATATCAATTGTTCTTGGGCCGAATCTGACACTACGAACTCTGCCCAGCTTATTTTCTAACAATAAAGTCTTTTGAAGAACGTCATGAGCACATATCCGTGGAAGTTCGAAAGAGAGGACCTGATTAAAAAAACTTGGTTGATCAATATAGTCGACGGCTTTAGAGCTATAAATTCTTGAAGCTTCTGCTGGACCAAACAATTCTTCAAGCATTGTTTTAGCTAAGGCTAGATGACTTAAACTATTACCAATATTTGAACCAAGGGCAATAACTAGTTTATTCACTGATTACTGGGTGCTTGTGTCGGTTTAGCTTCCGGCTTTTCTTTGGTGATAAATTTAGACTGATAACTTGGGTATGCTGAATCTTTCGGTGCAGTAGGAAGCGACTTTACGCCACAGCCATAGGCAAAGAGTAATAAAAATATAATCTTAAAACTCAAGGCTAAACCCGATTGCCAAAAGGTCGGATCCTAGATCAGCTCTAACAAACCAACCTGGGACAAGTCTTTTTAAAGCTGTAACACCAAAAACGGGTCCTGAATTTTTAAGAGATTCAACATCATCTAACTCTTGTTGTAATTCAGCCTCAGTGCGCGTTTGACCTTCGTCTTGTTCGCCGGCCCCTGGAGAGCTTGCGCCAACAATTTGATAACCTATATAAGGTAGAACATATGAATCAAATGGAGCTGTGATAGCGTACTTTGCCCTAACAGAAAAGTTAGTAATTTTAGTATCAATATCACCGGTTAATGAAGGATATCCTTTTATGATTCCTTGACCGTAAGAAGCCTCAACCCAAATATTATCTTCGATCTGAAAAGACCAAGCGCCATTAGGTTGTGAGACACGACCTTCACTACCAGCATCAATAAAGCCAAGTGAGAGACTGATAATATTATCATTTTTGAGAACACGTTTCGAATTATCATCAAAGGAAAGTGAATCGTCTTCAAGAACAGTTGTTTCATCAAACAAGTCAGCTTCAGCTTTAATAAGCTCAGTTGGAACATTGCCACTGTCTGCAGTGCTTGTTGGGACATTAAAGAAACTGTCGTCTCCTCTTAGAACCTGAATCTCATTTCCAGCTTTAAGCTGATTCCAAAGAGAAAGAGAATAGATTTTTAAAATTTTTATACCGGCAATACCATTCTCGTTTTTGGCCACAACCGCTCGGACTGCTCTCTTAGTTCCTTTAACCAAAGTTACAAAGTCACCTTTGGCAAATGTAGAAGAGTTATTTGTAATGATAAAAATCTTTTTTGAACCAGAAATTCTCTGAATTGTTTCAGATGCCATATCGGGTAAAGCAACATTGTTGGAGCCAACTCCAAGATCATTAATAAAACTTTGGGCAAAAGAATTATAGCTGAGTAAATAGATCGACATTAATACTAAAATTTTCATCACTATAAGATTAACTTGAGGCAATAATGCCTGTCTAGCATGGTCAAAAAAGATAAGAGAAAAAAGATCAACAATTCCGACAATATTTGGTGGCACTTTCTTCCTCATGCTCAAGAAAATTATGTGGAAAATTAAAGAACTGCTATAATGAATCCGAATACTTCTTTGAAACAAAGAACGGGAGAACCCATGAAATTGATGTCACTTTTAATGATTGCAGCTCTTCTTACAAGTACTGCATGTTCTAGTAAGAAAAAACAAGCTGCTGAAGATGGACAAGGTACGGATCAAATTGCTTCATTTGGAGAAGATGCCGACTTTATCATTGAATCAGATAGTGAAGACCTAATGGCCGTTGAAGATGCGCCTATGACTGAATCAATTGATCCTATGGTCGAAGAGCAGTTCCTAGCACCTGTTGATCAGGGAATGGCCATGACCACAGGTCAGATGGGCTCATACACAGTAGAATCAGGTGACACATATATGTTGATTGCTTTCAAGCTTTACGGTGACTATCGTAAGTGGAAGTCAGTTGCTGATATGAATCCTGGTAAAAGTTCTGCACAATTAAGAGCTGGTGAAAATATCCAATACGATATGCCAAGTCAGCCATTTGTTTGGAATCCTCAAGGTAATCCACACTTAATCAGAAGTGGGGAAACACTAGGTACGATTTCAAATGATAAATATGGTACAGCAAGCCGTTGGACAGATATCTACAATAACAACAGACCAATGATTCTTGATAAGAACCAAATCTTTGCAGGCTTCACACTTTACTGGATTCCAGATCGTGATATTGCTTCAGAATAAATGCTCAATCTATGAATAAAAATCTTAAAGGCCTTCATTTGAAGGCCTTTTTTCTGTTAATTCTTTCAAGTTGTAGCTTAATAGGTCCAAGTGAGGATCCAAGGCAGTCATTAAATAAAAAGCTAGTTGTTGAATCTCAACTAGAACTCTCTAACCATCTTAGATCTTTAGGCCAAGATTATGTCAACAATCTTGGAAAGGGTGGAATGATAAGCCTGAGTTCGAGATCAAGAGAGTACTTGGTTCAACTTCATGAACGTATAACATCAAATAACGAATTACTGTTTCAATCATATAGCAAGCCGACCTTTTTCATCGTTAATGAAAAAGAGCCGTTTCACTTCTCACTTCCTGGTGGGATTTACTTTATTTCAAAGGGATTGATTAGAAGATATTTGGCCAATGAAGATCTCCTGGTTGCTGTTATGGCATCTGAAATATTTAGATCAGAAAAAGGCGTTTATGAAAAAAAAGTCATAGTCCCGATTGGAACAGTTGATACAGGTCAGATTTTATCAATTGTCAGGCTTCCCGTATCAATGAGGGCAGAAGTAAATAAATGGACATATTTATTAATGAAGAGATCTGCATTTGATCCTGGAGCACTTTTAAATCTCATTCAACTTAAAAATAAAAACGCCTTGGATTTTGCCGCTACAGTGGGCAATATAAGTACTATATCAAGAGAAGAATTTAACTTTAAAAATTTTCTTTCAAAAACATCTAATGAGAACGATATCTCTGTCGTAGAAAAAAACTCATCAAGGGGATTTTATTCTTTAAGACGAGATGTTGAATAGGATAACTTGTGAAGCTAGAAATATCTGAAAAAATACTTGTCGATACTTTAGTAAGCGAAAGTATCAATAAAAAAATTATTCCAGACGAAGACTATAAAATTATTAAGCTAACAGGGGACGCATCAACAAGAAGGTACTATAGAGTAGTATTTAATGAACAAGGTTATGTAGTTTGCCTCGATAGTCCTAGAAAATTGGAAGACGGTGAACCCGACTTTTTAAGAATTCAACAAGTATTAGAAAAGGGATCAGTTCGAGTCCCAAGAATCTTAGATTGCGATATCGAAAAAGGCTACTATCTTGAAGAAGACCTTGGTGATCAAACCTTCTTAAGGCAACTTAGTCTATGTCACAATAGAAGTGAAGAGTTTGATCTTTATGCTAGAGCTGTAGACTTAGTTTGTGATCTACACTCAATCAAATTAAGCGATCACCCTAATGAAATATTTAATAAAAGAACTTTTGATGAAGAAAAGCTGATGCAAGAAATTCATTTTACATTTCAGCAGTTTATCGAAGGATTGATGGGATACAAAAGAGAACAATATAAATACGACTTAATAGTAGAAGACTTTACAAAGATTGTTAAGTGTCTCGTGAACGGTCCTTGGGTTTTTACGCATAGAGATTACCACTCAAGAAACTTAATGGTTAAACAAAGCGAATTAGTCGTTATAGACTTTCAAGATGCAAGAAAAGGGTTGCCGCAATATGACCTCTCATCACTTCTTGAAGATTGTTATTATCAATTGAGTCCGGAAAATCACTCACAGTTGATAGATAGGTACTGGAATAAAGTTGGTATCTCACTTTATAAATCTAAAGAAGAATTTTTAGAAATATATTACTTAATGGCCATTCAAAGAATTTTTAAAGCCATTGGAAGCTTTTCATATATCTATCGATTACGCGGAGATATTAGATATCTTAGACATATTGGACGTGCGTTCGAGAGACTAAAAGATATTATGTTCATTTCAGGTAAATACCCACAGTTAAGACAAGAGTTGGCGAGCCTTTATTATGCATATTAATAAGGGTTTTATTTTAGCTGCAGGTTTCGGCACAAGAATGGGGGAGATTGGTCAGCTAATTCCCAAGGTATTGTGGCCTGTCTTTGATACAACACTTCTTGGCTTACAAATTAAATTTTTAAACGCTATTGGTGTTAGCGATATATCTGTTAACTTACATCATCAAAGAGATAAAATTAGCCAATATCTAGATGATCACTTTTCAAATGTTCATCAAATTGTCGAAATGGATATTCTCGACTCTGGCGGAGGAGTACAAAACTATATCTCGATCAGAGATATTAAAGAGACTTTTGTTTGTTTAAACTCAGATCAATACCTTGCAGTAGATAGTAATAAACTCAAAGAAAAACTAATTCTAGAAAAAGATAAAAGAGCAAAGTTATTTATAACAGATACAGTTGGAAGTTATTCCTCACTAATCTACGACGAGCAGAGGATATTAAAGAATATTGAAAGTGGAGATGGACGATCTATGTTTGTCGGTTTAAGCCTGATAAACGCTTCAGGATTAAAACGTATCCATGGAAAAAGTCGCTATTTTGAAACGGTTAGTAATTATAAAAAAGAAAAAGTCGAAGTGAATGATTTAGATGGAGATTACTTAGATTTTGGAGAAATTAGTAAGTATCAGAAATCATGCTTTGATGTCTTAGATAATGTTATGAATAACGATAAAAGTTACTTGTTTTGGGAAAGGACTGGCTTACTAAACAGGTCAAAGATTAATTCACAATACAGAAGCTATAATTGTAAGCAAAAGAATGTTTTAAACTTTTCAAAAGCCGAACTACAAAATATTTATCCAGAAGGCTCTATAGTTTTAAAAGAGTGTAGCAAGCAAGAACTGGTTTTAAACAATGCGTGCATCGTTTATGGAGATGTCATGGTTGAGATTAAGTAGGACTTGAAACCTTGATGCAATCAACCGGACAAACCTCGATACAGAGTCCGCATAGGGTACATGCAAATGTATCAATAGTGTAACCGTTTTGCTCAGACTTTAGAATTGCGTTATCTGGGCAGATCGCTAAACAGTTATCACAATCTATACAAGTCGAATTTATTTCCAAATAAGGACTCATACATCTATTATAACAGAGATTAAGCTTTAAACGATTAGGCAAAAGAGTCATGAAAATTCATTCACGCTCATCTATAATTTATTACGTACTACTTTTTAGTGCTCTATGCCCTTATCTTGTACATTTGTCTCACTCATTGGTGAGTGGTTCTTCTGCCATAGATAAAACTCTACTTGTAAACTTCTCTCAAGAATATTTAAGCCTGATTATTTTATCTTTAGTTTGCATTGTCTTTACATGGAGAATGTCCACTTACACTAAATGGCTTGTCGCTCTTCAGTCATTAATATGTTTAGTTTACTCAATGAACGCGGCTCTTGCTGAATTTAATAAAGTTGTACTCATAATGGACTTTTTCTTTCTAGTAACTGCTTACTATCTTTTGATGGTCTATCATAGTGAGATCGAGAGTGCCGCCTATAATCCACTCTATGTTAAAAGCACAATAGGACAAAGATCAGAGTTTGATCTTCCAGCAACTTTAAAAGCAAACTCTAATGAGATTCATGGCCAGCTAACTAACTGGGATGAACAAGGATGTTTTGTTTCTTTGAATATGAATGAATCATTGACCCCCAATTTAGGTCCGCTTGTTGAGTTAGAAACTCGAATTGATGGGGTCCACTTCCAACAAACTGGCAAAATCGTAAGCTCGTTTGAGGGTGGGGTCGGCATAAGATTCACTATCGATAACAGAAATATCTATGAAGGTTATAATTGGAATGAATATTTTAAAATTATAGATCATAGAGGATTTGTCCCTAGATCTAAATCAGTTTAGAGGCCACTAATGTTAAGACTTACTATTTTACTGACAGCCGCCATGGCCCTTGTATCTTGTACCAAAAAATTAGGACCTGAAGAGAGCTTGAGAGAGTTTGTCAGGCTAAGCATTAACGGCAAGATGGATAAAGACACATTATTAGAAGCAACGACTGGGGACTTAAAAACTGACTTAGCAGCTCTAGATGAAGAACAGATGTCAAAGTACCTGAGAGTTGAAGGTGCTAGTCGTGACAGCTTTAGAATAAACTTAAGTAATTGCCAGCCAAAAGTATGCTTCTTGACCTATACGCTCAAGTATGAACAATCATCTAATGGTGTAAAAACCTTTGAGGTAGAGCTAAAGAAAATGGCTGAACTCAGACTTGAGGAAGAAAGCTGGTTGTTGGCTGATATCACTGATATTAAGACATATTACCAAGCGGAACAGCCTATTGAGCCTTAAGCTCGGTTAAAAAGTGCCGATAAGTTCACCATGTCAGGTGAAAAAAACGAAGATTTTCTCATTTCTCATTTATTGGAAGAGACTTATCAGTCGCTGCCGCGCCATGATGAATCCTCATCGATCGGCAACCTGAATGCTCACTTTGATCATCATGCGCTACTGGCAGACTGCGACCTCGATCCAACTCTAGATAACTTTCTAAATAGACAATCGGAGCAGACCCATAAATTAGAGTATATGGCCGCGATTGGCTGTTATCGTATTCGTCTTAATAATCAGAATATTGATCTTCCTGGAAATTGGGGTCCATTTCAAAGCTTGGGGCGAGATTTAACCTTCGTTAACTTAGTAAATGATGAACTTAGCGATTTGTTGTCCACGCTAGTTGGACGAACTATTCAGTGTGTTCTGATAGGTAGCTTTGGAAGTGCCAGAATTTCTTTTTTTAACGAAAAGGATGACTTTTCTATTTGTTGGCTAGAGAAATATTTCAATGGTTTAGAAAAAAAAGAAGCCGCATAAAGCGGCTTCTTGATTATTCATTTAAATTAATTTTAGAGAGAAAGATAATAATTCTTCATCATCAATGCATCATCTTCAAGGTTAGGGCTGTTACAGACAACGTAACCACGACAATCATACTCTTTTAACTTTTTAAGAAGTGCTTGCCAGTTAAAGCTAGAGTCTTTTAGATTCAAGTGCTTAAGGTCACCTTTGCTGTTTGAGCTAATACCTGAAACATGAATATGCATATTTTGAAGTGCTTTTGCGCCGAGCTCATCACGTAAGCGCACTAGTACTTCTTCAAATTCTTCTTCTGTATTGTAAGCACCAGTTCTTGCGAAGAGGTGAGAGAAATCCATGCACGGCATACAAGAAGGTACTGACTTAGTTAAGCTGATCAGTTCATCAAGTGATCCAAACTGACTTGTCTTTCCCGTAAGTTCTGGACGAAGCTCAATTTCAATATCAAGACGACCAAGTCTTTCTTCAATAACAGAAAGAGACTTCTCAACAAGATCAAAAACGTCAAAAGGAGAATCTTTCATATAAAAGGCAGCGTGGAACGTCATAGATTCAGCGCCACAAAGATCAGAAATCTTAGCAGTTTGAATGATTCTTTCTACAGAACTATCAATCTTATCTTGCTCGCGAGCATTAAGGTTAATGTAATAGGGGCCATGTGAAGTAAGTGGCACACCAAGCTCGTAAGATGCTTTTCTAAGGCCAGATGATACTTCTTCCTTCATTCTCACGCCGTGAGCGAATTCAAGCTGCATGCAATCTAGTCCAAGGCTATGGATTTGTTTAACACCCTCAATTGGGTTGTTCTTTTTTGCAGTACTGTTAGGAACGCCAGCAGTACCAAATAATAGACGGTCAAAATTCATCTTCGGTCTCCCGATTAGTTATTTCAAGTAGTTAGGTTTAATATCTTCAGGCTAAATACCTTAAATTTATTAAATCTGACCACTTGCAAGGTGTTGCGGTTATAGCCCTGAACCCCGTTATTGTCTATAATCAGTTGGGTACTTGTAATATTGATATGTGCGCGGCGCGCCATGGGTTGGGTATAAATTGTTTAGTTTCATTGTCTTGGCCGTAACACACTTGTGTTTAACAGTAGGTTTAGCCTCTTTATTTTTTGTGATCTTGCCATCAAACGGTGATTACTTTGGTTTTGCACTTGCACAACTATGGCTTGTTTTTGTTTTAAGCTTGGGAGATCGATTCTTACTATCAAGTCTCAAGGCAAAGCGAGTTAATATAAGTAGCTCATTAGTTCAAAAAGTAGATAACTTCAGAGCCTTAAAAAGATTTGAAAAAAAAATCGATATCTTTAGCTCCAAAGAGTTAAGCGACAATATATTGATTATCGACTCATACTTCAGAGATCCGGCCATCGTTGTCGGTGAGAAACTATCCCAAAAATTACGACCTGAAGACTTGGATAATCTTTTAAAACTTTGTGTTGATAGGTTTAAAACTTCTAGATGGAGTTATGCCTGTGTTGTGACACAACTTTTATCGGTCATCGCCTTTCCTTTAATTCTCTTTACCTTCATAAATAAGGCTTACGTACTTAACTCTCTGTTTAGCGCTCCTGCTAGCTTAGTCACGAAGACTCTATTGAAAATCGGCGGTATCAGTATGACTGAAGAAAGTATCGTTAATGATATTAAGGATTCCTATCCTGGACTGTGGTCGGGCGTTAGTCCAAGAACAAGTAAGCATCTGAGCGTTTTTCTGTCTTACGTTCTCGACTACTTCTTATTAATACCTACAGATAAAAGTGCTATGCCTGTAGACTCTTTTGGGTCAACAAATGAAGCAATTCTCAGTAGGTAGTATGCTCGATAAGATCAAAAAGAAAACATGGGACTTTGCAAAATATTACCCTCTGATATTTACAGTTATTTTTGTCGTCATCCTTTTTCAATATTCTTTCTCTCCGCTTGAGGCAATTTTTTATGACCTTAGGGTTCGCTATGATTTTGGAAACTGGTTTCGAGACGATATTGTTTTAATTACTCTTGATGAAGAAAGTGATGAGTATCTTGGGGAAAACTATCCCTATACATATGCGACACATGAGGGAATGCTCTCGAGGCTATTCCAAGACAAACCCAAGATCGTTAATTACTTAATTTCTATGGGTGAGCCTGAATCGTTAAGAGATGAAGAAGATCTTAAGAACATGAGATCAGAAATTGAGGGTTATATAGAAAAAGGTGGCTTCTTCCGTTTTGGTACCGAAATGGATGCTTGGGGAGAACAAATACCACCTAGAGATCTTCGAAGCCTTGGTTACTCACTCGCTTTGATCAACGTAGATAATGCAGCCTTTGCTAAGGACGATGTCTCTAGGCGAATGATTTTAAATATATCAGGAGAAGATTCGCTACACCTTTGGACGGCCAATCGTTTTAGAGAGTCTAGAGGGGATCAAGCTCTTGGAGCAACTGAAGTCTTTGGTTCCTATTATACAAGTAAGGCCGATGCTACATTTGCTATGTATCGTTTTGGAGAAACTCCCGTTGAAGGTAAGGGAAGAATCAAAACTATAAACTTTCATAAAGTAAGAGTCGGACTTTTCCCTAAGGGTTACTTTACAGATAAAATTGTTTTAGTGGGTCCATCCTACTTATCTAATGTTGCCGACTACGTTTTAACTCCTTTTAACAAAGAGGAGTTCAAGGCACCAAAGTTGGCGCTCCATTCTCAGTTGATGCAAGCTCTGGTTCATGACAAGACTGTCTATGCAATACCCAGGTGGGTAACTTATGCACTTAGCTTGTTGGTTGCGGTAGGTCTCTCAATTATTATTTCAAAAGTAAGACCAACCAAAGGATTGTTAATAACCATTATGACGATGATGGTTATTCTTGTTTTTAGTTATCTTATTTTCTGCTTCTTCGGCCTATGGCTCTATGTAACTCACTTAGTTTTAACAATCTTTGTAGTCTATTATATCTGGGTGCCATTTAGAGCAATTGGAGAATATCAGAGACGTTACGCTATTCAAGAAGAAGCAAAGCTTTTAAAGAAAGTTGAAAGCCTAAAGCAAAACTTCATTAGTTTAATGAGTCATGACTTAAAAACACCCGTTGCAAAAATAGCGGGTATTGCTGATGTGACTTTGCAGGACGCAAAAGGAAATGTCGAAGTCACTAAGGGTCTTCATAATATTATTGATTCAACCAAAGAGCTTAATAAGTTTATTACATCGATTCTCGACTTAACTAAAATTGAATCTCAAAACTTAGCCTTAAATAAGGTGAGTAAGGATATAAATTCTATTGTTAAAGGAATTATTGATGAACTTAGATATGAAGCGAACCAAAAAAGTATAAAGGTTGAGGCTGAGCTGGCTCCTCTTTATCCGATTGAAGTTGATATGGTTCTAATCAAGCGAGTTCTATCAAATCTTATAGAAAATGCATTGAAATACTCAGGTGAAAATTCAATCGTAAGTATTAAAACTTGGGATGATGATAATTGGGTAACTGTAGAAATCTCAGATAACGGTGTTGGCATACCTGAAGATGACTTAGAGCATATTTTTGATAAGTTCTATCGGGTTAAAAATGACGCTAGTCATAGTATTAAAGGCACAGGTTTAGGTCTCTATTTAGTAAAATACTTTGTCGAGTTACATGGCGGAACAATTTCCGCCAGCTCTAAACTAGGACAAGGGACTAATTTTACTGTAAAATTGATCAATAAATAGTTAGGTTAGATTCAAACCTATTTGGAGCGATATCATGCATCGAGTACTAGTTGTTGACGACGACAAAGTCTTACAAGATTCCGTCAAGAAAGCTTTAGAGTTTCACCACTTCTTTGTTGATGTGGCAGATAACGGAAAAGAAGCTTTAAATGCTGTAACAAGACAAAAGTATGACCTTGTTGTTATGGACGTCAATATGCCAGAGATGGATGGTATTGAAGCCTTAACTCATATAAAAAAATATGACCCTTCGATAATCGTTCTAATCTTAACGGCTTACTCAAATGTTTCAGACGCAGTTAAAGTTGTTAAAGAGGGCGCATATAATTATCTAGAAAAGCCAATCTCTTCAGAAAACTTAGTCGCACTTATTAAACGTGCTCTTAAAGCAAGATCACTTGTTGAAACATCATTGTTTTCTGCACCGACTTTATCACTTGGTAAGAGTGAAGATAAATTTGTTGGTGAGTCAGACGTGATGAAAAAAGTCTTCAACGTTATCAGTAAGCTTGCTCAAGTTAATACACCAGTATTAATTCGTGGAGAGAGTGGTACTGGTAAGGAACTCGTCGCAAAAGCGATTCACTATAATGGCCCAAGAAAAGATGAGAAGTTTGTAACTATTAACCTCGCTGCTATTCCAGATAATTTGATTGAGTCAGAACTCTTTGGACATGAGAAGGGTGCCTTCACTGGTGCAAGCGAGAGAAAGATTGGTAAGTTTCAATACGCTGATGGTGGAACACTCTTCTTAGATGAGATTGGAGATGTATCCCCAACGATGCAGGTTAAACTTTTAAGAGTCTTACAAGAGAGAATATTTACACCAGTAGGCAGTAATAGAGATATTAAAGTTGATGTTAGAATTATTGCAGCATCACATAAGCCATTTGAAGAAATGATTAAAGACGGTCGCTTTAGAGAAGACTTGTTTTATCGCTTGAATGTTCTGCCTGTTTATCTTCCACCACTTCGTGAACGCCAAGCAGATATTGGTCATCTTGTTGACTACTACGTTAAATACTTCAACGGAATTCATGGATTAAACATTAAGGGGCCAACAGATGAAGCCCTTGCACAACTGAAAGGATACGCTTGGCCTGGAAATATTCGTGAACTTAGAAATGTGATTGAACACGCTTTCATTATAGAGAGCTCTGAACAAATCCACCTTTCATCTTTGCCAGAAGTAGTGAAAAAAGGTGCGGCTTCGTCTACGACTGAAGAAACCGAAGAAGAGTCACCAATCGACTTTAAAGGTATTAAGGACTCTGTTTTAGATCAAGAGCGAACAGAAGAAGAAACTTCAGCCTATAAGTTTACCTTTGCCACTGTTGATGAAAAAGACGGTGTAACAATGGACTTTCAGGCGGCTAAAGATAAATTTGAAAAAGAATTTATTCTTCATGCGCTCAAGTTTAATAAAGGCAAAATTAACCAAACGGCATTAAAAGCCAATATCCCTAAAAAGACTTTGCTTAGAAAAATTGAAAAATATGAAATTAACCCAAAAGAATTCTATTAGGCTTTATTGATGCAAAGAATTTGGTCTATGAGTTTAATGATTACGGCAATTATCTTGGTGGATCAGTTCACCAAAGGTGCCGTGCAGTCTAACTTTTACCATGGTGAGAGTATTCCGATTATAGACGGACTATTTAATCTTACTTACGTTCGAAACCCGGGCGCTGCTTTTGGTATGGGAGCCAACGCTCACGACACTCTTCGTGCAATATTTTTCTTAGCTCTTCCTGTGCTAGCGTGCTTTTGGCTTATTTGGCTTATTTGGACAACTAGAAAAACCAATGCACTATTATGTTGTGCCTATTCATTAATTTTTGCTGGAGCTGTTGGTAACTTGATAGACAGGTTTTCTTTAAATTACGTTGTAGATTTTTTAGACTTCTATATCGGGCAAAGTCACTTTCCAGCCTTTAACGTTGCCGATAGTGCAATCTCAATCGCCGCAGTTCTTATTATCATTGATTTTTTAATTCAAATTAAAAAAGAAAGAGAAGGTGTTAATGAAACCACTTCTCCTTAGTCTGGGTGGTTTTAATCTTTTTGCCTATCCTCTACTTATGGGACTTGCCTGGGGCTTAGCATTTCGAATAAGTGACTACTTTCGATTTAAACTAAATATTCAGGTTAAATCATTCAACCTTTTGTTTTGGGGCGCATTGATATGTTCTTGGGTTGGTGCAAAATTAATGTTTCTTGCTGTCTCTGGTGGCGAGCTACAATCGACTTATGCACAATCTACTAGTTTTTGGCTGGGTGGTGGGTTTGTTTTCTACGGTGGCCTTATATTCGGTGGCGCTTGGCTCTTAATACTTTCAAAAGTTTTTAAGCAATACGAATTAAGTGATCTCTATTTCATTTTACCATCTCTGACTATTGGTCACGCGGTAGGTCGAGTTGGATGTTTTCTAGCTGGTTGCTGTTACGGTACTCAGTGCGATCTTCCATTCTCTGTTCATATGCATGGGCAAGACAGACATCCGGTACAACTTTATGAAACCTTTTTACTTGGACTCCTGAGCTACGTTTTATGGAAGTTCGCTATAGTGAAAAATAAAAAAGCGGTATGGCTTAGTTATCTTGGTGGCTATGGATTGATAAGAATAATAACGGAAAGCTTTCGTGGCGATATAATACGCGGATTTTATGGCCCACTTTCAACATCACAATGGGTATCAGTTGCCATGATCATGGCAGCAATAATTTTATCTTTAAAATTAAAAAAGAATTAAGCTTCGCTGGCTTCAGACTCTTCTTCTTTTTTTGGAAGAAGGTCATAACTCTCTACAAGGTTAGCGAACTTACTTTCTGGAATATAAAGCTCCGACTTAAGTGTTTCGTTGGCCCAAGCAGTATAAGAATCATCATGCTGATACATCATAATTGTTTCCCAAGGACAATCTTGAGAACAGTTTTGACAACCAATGCATCGCGCAAGGTCAATTTCAACAGTTTGCTGAAATGCTGGATTTTCTGGATTTGGACCAGGAACTAGCTCAATAGAATCAACTGGGCAGCCAGCGATACAAACTTCGCATCCTGTGCAGCCACTTTGATGAACCACCGCAATAAGTTTTGGTGGTTTTTTACCTTTTCTCAGGGGTTTAAAGCGCGCTGAGTGAAATGGATTTTCAACAATAACTTCTGGTTGTTCTTCGTTTGTTTGATCACTCATAGTGATTAATATCCTTAACTAGTTGATTCGCCCTATTTTAGCCTATTCAGACATATGGTGGAAGTAATTTTGCTTCGACGTCTATTTAGGCTATAGTCCCATAGCTGTAAACCATGGTAAACACAGGATTTCAAGTGAAGCGACTGCGTTTTGTCACGGCCGCGAGTCTTTTCGACGGCCACGATGTCTCAATTAATATTATGCGACGACTCCTCCAATCTAAGGGGGCGGAAGTCATACACCTCGGTCATAACCGATCGGCACAAGAAGTTGTGGACGCCGCTCTTCAGGAGGATGCTCATGCAGTAGCATTATCCTCCTATCAGGGTGGTCATAACGAATACTTTGCTTATATTCGTGAGTTGCTCGATCAAGCTGGTGCGACCAATGTTCGTATCTTTGGTGGCGGCGGTGGAGTTATAACTCCCAAAGAAATCAAAGCTCTGCATGAAAAAGGCATTACTAGGATTTATTCACCTGAAGATGGAATGAAGCTAGGTTTAGTTGGCATCATCGACAATATGCTCGAACGAGCTGATCACGATACGTTGGATGGTTTCGACTTTTCAAAAATAAGTGCCAAAAATCTAGATGCAAGAACAATTGGTAAAGTTGTCTCGGCCATTGAGAATGGTATTGATATAAATTTAAGTGATGAGAAATCAAATGTTCCAGTTTTAGGTATTACCGGAACAGGGGGAGCAGGTAAATCATCCTTGATAGATGAACTGCTATTAAGATTTAACAGAATTTATCCAGATAAAAAAATTGCACTTGTTTCAGTTGATCCGACTAAGAAAAAAACTCAAGGAGCACTTCTAGGAGATAGAATTCGTTTAGGAAGCTCAGTTTACTCTCAGTTTTATGTCAGATCTTTGGCGACGAGAGATTCAAATACTGAGTTATCTCCACAAATCAAAAACGTAACAAAGTTTTTAAGAAATCAAGATTTCTCTTTAGTCATTATTGAAACTTCAGGAATCGGTCAGGCTAGCGATGAAATTACAAAAGTTGCTGACAAGTGCGCTTATGTAATGACTCCAGAATATGGAGCCGCCACACAACTAGAAAAAATTGAAATGCTTGAGGTCGCAGACTTTATTATTCTTAATAAGTTTGAAAAACCACGCTCTGAAGATGCTCTTCGAGATATCAGAAAACAATACCGTAGAAATCATAATCTCTTCGCCGGTCATCCAGGTTCACCTGACGATGATGGATTACCAGTGTATGGCACAATGGCCAGTAAGTTTAATGACGTGGGTGTGAACTCACTCTTTAAAGACATTGTAACTTCATTCGACTTTGAGTCTGAGCGCTTGCATGGAATGATTTGCGAGAAAGCCTCGAGAGTTAAGGATGCGATTATTCCTCCTGCGAGAAGCTTGTATTTAAGAGAATTATCATCAAGTGTGCGTGACTATAATAATTCTGTAGAACAAACGGCTCAAAAGCTTGGTGAGTTTCAAGCATTGAATGAAGCTCAAAAGATTTTACCAAAGAATAAAGAAATTACAGAAAAAGCCAGAGTCATCAAAGATGCGCTTCCTGCAAATTGCTTAGATGAAGTACAGATCTTCGATGATACTATTAAGCAATATGACAGTGGCGAATATATTTACGAGGTTCGCGGAAAACAGATCAAGGTGCCATCAAAATATAAATCCTTGTCTGGCTTAGACCTTCCCAAAGTTGCAACCCCAAAGTTTAGCTCTCTTGCAGATAAGTACCGCTTTATAGGAAAGCAAAACCTTCCGGGCTTTTTTCCATACTCGCAAGGTATCTTTCCTTTTAAACGCGCAGATGAAGATCCCAAGAGAATGTTCGCCGGAGAAGGTGGACCAGCTAGAACCAACAAGCGTTTTCACTACCTATCACAAAACGATACTGCAAAACGTTTATCAACAGCTTTTGATTCGGTAACTTTATACGGTGAAGATCCAGACTTAAGACCAGATATCTTCGGCAAGGTTGGAGAGGCCGGAGTGTCTATAGCAACTGTTGAAGACATGGAGCTGTTGTTTAGTGGCTTTGATCTAACAAGCCCACAGACATCGGTATCAATGACAATTAATGGACCGGCACCAATTATCTTAGCTTTCTTTATGAACGCAGCTGCAAGACAAAAACTTGATGGCAGCGACCTTCATGATATGACTAAAATGGTTGAAGTCATGCGCCAGGTGCGAGGCACAGTTCAGGCAGATATATTAAAAGAAGATCAAGCGCAGAACACTTGTATCTTCTCTTTGGAGTTTGCCCTTAAGCTTATGGGTGATGTTCAGGAATTCTTCTGTAAAAACGCTATTAAGAATTATTATACAGTATCAATATCTGGATATCATATCGCCGAAGCAGGTGCTAACCCTATAACTCAAACGGCGTTCACACTTTCTAACGGATTTACCTTTGTTGAATATTATTTATCACGTGGTCTAAATATTGATGACTTCTGCGACAACCTATCTTTCTTCTTTAGCAATGGCCTAGATCCGGAATATACAGTGATTGGAAGAGTTGCTAGAAAGATATGGGCCGTAACTCTTCGTGACAAGTATGGCGCAAATCCAAAAAGTCAGAAGTTTAAGTATCATATTCAAACTTCTGGTCGATCACTGCACGCGCAAGAAATAGACTTTAATGACATTAGAACAACTCTTCAGGCTTTTATTGCTCTTTCTGATAATTGTAACTCTCTTCACACAAATGCTTACGACGAGGCGATTACTACGCCTACTGAGGAGTCAGTAAGACGTGCGATGGCGATTCAGATGATTATCAACCGTGAATTTGGAATGAATAAGACAGATAACCCTCTTCAGGGTGCCTACTTAGTAGAAGAGCTTACAGATATTGTTGAAGAGGCTATCTTGTCTGAATTTGAAAATATCTCTGATAAGGGCGGCGTGCTTGGTGCCATGGAGTCGATGTATCAACGCGGCAAAATTCAAGAAGAGTCACTTTACTACGAGACACTTAAAGATTCTGGTGAGCTGCCAATCATTGGTGTTAATACCTATATTGCCGACAATATTGATGATCAATTTAACCAAGAAATAGAACTATCCAGATGTTCTGATGAAGAGAAGAAGGATCAAATCTTTAGGCTTGAAAAGTTTAAAGACAAAAATTCTAGTTCATCCACAGAAGCATTAAATAAACTAAGAGAAGTATGCTTAAATGGTGAAAACGTTTTTGAAGAACTATTAAAAACAGTTAACTACTGTTCTCTTGGACAGGTTACATCAGTCCTTTATGAAGTTGGTGGTCGCTACAGAAGGAATATGTAATGAAACTTTATACTAAAACTGGCGATAAGGGTTTAACAGGTCTTCTTGGCGGGACGCGAGTTCTTAAGGCTGACCTCAGAATTTCGTTATATGGTGAAGTCGATGAGCTAAATTCTCATGTTGGACTTATAAGAGCTTATACAGAAAAAAACTTCTCACAGTTTAATGTTTTAAAAAATATTCAATCAAGACTTTTTGATCTTGGAAGCCAAATGGCATGCGAGCCTGAAGAGAGATCAAAGTTTAATCTGCCTGACTTAAATGAGGAACACGTCAGTGAACTTGAGGCTGCGATTGATGAAATGACTTCAAAGCTTCCAGTACTTAAGAACTTCGTTCTACCAACTGGAACTCATGGGGCTGCTCATGCCCATGTTGCGCGTACCGTTTGCAGAAGAGTTGAGCGTAACTTTGTCGCCTTCCACAAAGTTCATCCTGGAGATCTTAAGGATATCCATCTTATCTATATTAACCGTCTTTCTGATTATTTATTTGTTGTTGCTAGGACATTGGTAAATGAGTCTGGTCAACCAGAAGAAATTTGGAAGCCTTAGTCTTTATTAAACAAACCTTTAACTTTTGACATAAACCCACCTGAACTTTCTTTTTCTAGGCTCTTCTTTTTCGCGTGTGCCCCCGCCTTTTTGGGGGGAGCTTTTTTTCTACTTGGTTGAATCTTATCGAGCTTGATCATTTTTGTTTTGCCAGAGCTTTCACCGAGTTCAAACATTGCCTCATCATTTTCGTCATTAGTGACCATTGCAAGTTTGTCATTCTTAGGCGGAGAATCTAGATCGTCGATCACGATCTCACTAACTTCATTATTTTCTTTGGCTTCATCCTTACGGCCTGTAGCCTTTAAGCGTGCTTTTTTGGCATTATCAAATGCCTCATTAGAGTCTGAGGGAAGACCAATCGTCGTAAAAGATGTTTTATTTGTATCTGATACAAGAACAGACTTTTCCTTTGGAGTCAGTGAACTCTCATCAATCGAAAACTTCGTGTCACCTATTCTGACAACATCTCCAACAAAGAGTTTAGACGCCATTGAAACCAGCGTTTCGTTAATATAAGTACCATTTGTTGAACTTAGGTCAGTCACAATTACATTGCCGTCAGCTGCTAATTGGATGCTAACATGCTGTCCACTACACATCCCGTCATTAAGCTTTAAACCAGCCTTAGAGCTTCTGCCTAGGATCATTGGTATACTTGATAGTCGAATCGGTGCGTAAGTGCCTGAATCTTCAAATGTGATTAAAACAGCCATTAATAAACTTTCCTCTAATAAATATATTAGTATAGAAATAGAGTTTTATGTTAATAATTTCGTAACTTTGCACTATCTGTTATACTAGATGCACCAAGAAGGAGGCAATTAACGTGAATAATGAAAAAATTGTCACTATTACTGATAAAGCATCAGATCAAATAAAAAAAATATTCCAAGAACAGGGACAAGGTCGAGGCCTGAGATTGGCTGTTGTTGGCGGTGGTTGTTCCGGACTAAGCTATAAAATTGATTTCGATGATAAAAAAGAAAACGATAATATTATCGATTTAGGTGAAGTCCAAGTTTATATCGATTTGAAGTCAACAATCTATCTAAAGGGTGTTGTCTTAGACTTTAAAGACGGCCTTAATGGTAAAGGTTTTGTTTTCCAAAATCCAAATGCTGCCAACACATGTGGGTGCGGTGAATCTTTCGCAGTTTAAATATAAAGAAATCGACGAATTTCGTTATTGGGGTAAACCTATTGCGCTTAATGACTGGTGCACGGTTTCTATTTCTGGTCCTGATACGTTTGATTGGTTTCAAAGACAGCTTGCTCAAAATATCTCTGAAATAAATAATATAGGTATGCCGGTAGTTCGTCTCGACCGAACTGCCAAAGTTATATATTTCGGAATTCTGGCGAAAGTCGAAAATACATTTAACTTATTTATTCCTAAAGCATTAGTACAAAACTTTAAAGATGATTTTGAGAAATTCGTCATCATGGAAGAGACTCATATTGATGAAGTTATAAGTTCAGACTTATCTTTTGTTATTGGGCCATCAAAAGATGGAGTGTATGTCGATTTTTTTGGTGAGCAAGGATCAATATTCTTTCAAAAAACGAGTGAAACCGAAAGTACTAAGGCGTATATGAGCTTGGCAGGTCATCCAGTTTGGGAACAAAATGTGACTGGAACTGAGCTTGTTAATGAAACAAGACTTAATGATGTCGCTGTAGATTATAATAAAGGCTGTTTTTTGGGACAAGAAACAGCGGCAAAAGTTCAAACAAGACGAGGAGCTAACTACTTTCCAGTTGCTCTTAAAATTAATGCCCGCGATATTTCACTTGGAGATATCAACATTAATGACAATAAAGCGGGATCGCTTCAACTAGCGTATTTACAGGATGAAGACAAAGTAATTGCAATTGGAAAGCTTAAGCGAGATTACAGAATTTATGGGGCCACTCATGAAATCACGGTCGCCTCAAAGAAATACAATGCAACTGTAGAGCAGTTACCTTACTTTTCAGATCTAAGTAATGATAAAAAAGCACAAACGCTTTATATGCGAGCAATCAAGGACTTTGAAAATAACTATGAGAGCGAAGCTATTAAAAAGCTTGAACGCGCAATAGAGTTTAATCCACTCTACTCAGATGCCTTTGAGGTTATGGGTGTTATCTACGCCAGAAATGGCAAACACCAAAAAACAATTGATTGGATGGACAAACTACTTGAGTCCGACCCTAAGTCAGTGATGGCACATACAAATAAAAGCTTAGCTTATATGAACCTTGGCGAAATAGAAAAAGCCGAAGATGAAAAAGCTTTAGCAACAACAAAAAGTTTTGCTATGTATGGTGCTGAAGCAAAAAGTAAAAAAGAGTTAGCAGAGGCTGCAAAAAAAGAAGAACTTGAGATAAAGAGAAGAGAAGAAATGTTTGTGCAAGTTCTTGCTATAGATGAGAATGATCAGATTGCTCTTTTTGGTATGGCAGATATTAAGTTTAAAAGAAATGATTTCTCTGAATCACTTTTATATTTAGACAAGTCATTATCGGCGAATCAAAAACACTCACAGTCTTACCTCTTAAAAGGTAAATGTCTTGAAGCTCTTAATCGAAAAGATGATGCGAAAGACGTTTATAGCTCTGGTATTAAGATTGCGGCAGCTCAAGGTGAGTTAATGCCCGCCAATGATATGCAGTCGAGACTTAATAGACTACTCAACGACTAGCTTGATGAGCTTGAAGCTACGATTGGTTTTTCCGCTTAGATCAAATATTAAACGTTCACTTTTAATATTCTGAATAGAATCTATAATATTATCAGATAGCAAGGATTCCTCAAAAACGATCTCATGCCCTTCAGCTTGGCTTTGAAATTTTGCGCAAATATTTACAGTATCACCAAAAAAGTCTTGACCGTCCTTTGTTGAGATAGAAAGGCATTCGCCGTGATGAAGAGAAATTCTTAAAGGAAGATAATTGGATGGATTATCTCTTTGTAGTTCAATAGATGCATGGATTGCATCTTCAGGACTAGCAAAAGCATACATTGAAGCGTCACCAATTGTTTTAACCAGTGTTGAATTATATTTTGAACAGACAGCACCTATGTGAAGAAAGCTTGCTCTTATTTTATTGAATGCATTAGCGTCACCTTCGAGGAAATACAGGTCCGTACTGCCCACAACATCTGTAAATAAAAGTGTTTTGTTGCCAACTTCGATGGGAAAGTCGCTGGTTAAGCATTCCTTAGGTATTAATTTCGAAATTTTAGGATCTAGAATAGCTTCTGCGACTGTAAGATTTGATTCGTGATGACTTTTATATTCAAGAAAGCATACTTCATCAATACTTAGGCCTTCTGAGTGAATTGTGAGGCTTGGTCCTGACAAATATGGATGTTCGTTCGAATTATCCCAGTCTTGCTTAAAACGAAAGACAGACTTTGGCGCATCTTTACTTATATGAATAAGCTGACCATCTATAAATCCGTTTCGCTTGAGATAATAAAGACCCGGCTCAAGCTCTAGTGATTCTTTCCAATCATTTCCAAGTCTTTGCATAATGACATGGGGCTTATGAGAAACATCACTGCTACAAAAATCCACTCCTTTTAAATGCGAGGGTAGACTGGAGTCACGTAGAGTTATTGAAAGGTTTTCCTTCTTGGTTAAATCAAAGTCGACACTACAAGACTCACATTTAATTTTCTTGGGAAGCTCAGTAAGTCGAGGTGCTGACTCTATAGCGCCTTGGCAGTGAGGACATGTAGCATCGAATAATAAACTAAATCTTGATTGCCAGTGTTTTGAACGGGAGTCATGAACAACATTTTGCCAGTCAGTTCCAAGTTCTTTGGCAACCTTCTTGGGTTGGATTCTCGCCCTATCTACCTCATGGGCAGAAGATATCCATTGATCGAAACTTTCTTGAAGTACAGGCCTATTGAAGCTAGAGCTCACCTTTAGAGAACTCTCAATATAATGGATGATCTTCTCAGCAATGATCAAAGTTTGCTTATTTAAAAAATTTGCGAAAATTGGAAAGCGGTGATCAATCTTGAATTGAAGTTTGATAATAGAGCTAGAACCTAACGAATTGATTTCAAAGCGAGTTCTGAGTCTTTTAAAAAATCCTTTGGAATATAATCTTTCATTTTCGAGCCATTCACCATAGACCCATTCCCAAGGTTTCTCTGTCCAATTCAATTTGAAAAATAGAATTTTTTGCTGCCCGTGTCGAATATTGCCAACAGTATTGAACGTCATCGGTGACAACTTTAACTTCTTATTCATGGTCGCTGTATCCGAAAGATACGGCCAAATTAAATGGGCTGGATAGTTTAGCTCTCTTTCAATCGAGACGATATTTTGCATAAGACTATTATGCTTTAATTCTGCAAGGCCAGCCAGTTAATTAATAAACTAGATAAAACTCAAGTACTCTGTTTTAGCCTTGATTAAGTGATCTTCGAGCTCAGATATAGTGACTTTGTTAGCGTTTGATAATTTACTAAGTTTGTCAGTTACAAAATCTTTATCAGCCACAAGAAACTTTCGAGACTTATTAAACAGTTCATAGCCTGCATCAGTAATCTTTTTTTCCTTATAAGCGTGATCTAATTGGTCATGGCAAAAACTTAACATTAAATATTCTTCAATAAATCTAAGACTAATCTTTTCTTTATCACTATCGCTAAACTTACTTTTATTGCTTTGTGAAAGATCTTTGAAAAGAATATAGGCCCATATAAAAGTCATGTACCCATGGTACATACCCCGAATAGGTCTTAGGGCCTTTCTCCATGGTGACCAGAAGACTTTATCATCATCTTCTTCTAAGAGTTCTTGATCATTTAAAATAGCATTCAGCAGGTGATGTCCATTCTCATGTACAAGATCATCAATGAGGTCTATATGGTCACGCTCTACAATATTAATATTCGAATATCCAGGAAGAGATTGCAGTGAGTAGCTAACAACGCCAGGCTCGTCGATTAAAATTAAAGAGTTTGTAAAAATTTTAAAAGCTTCAAAGCATGATGGAGAGCTATCCTTAATAATATTGATAGCAGTTTCAATCTTTGCTTTATGATCTGAAATATCTTTATCAATCTCTGGTGTAGATCCTTTAAGTGTAATGGGCTTATCAATCAGAATACTCTCAAGCTTTTGCATTCCACCGAGAAGCTCACCGTCATCATCATCTAGGCTGACTGTCTCGTCTTTAAAGCTTTTCGTCCAAAACGGCAGCGAAGGAGCGTCGTTATGAGCTTCTGGGGGAGCCACGAAATGATTTTCGCCGATACGAATTCCAAGATCATGATCTCCGATATCAGTTACTTGTTGATATAAAGTTGGATTCTCTTTTGCTTTATGATGCGAGCTAATGTGCCAGTGATAAAATCCAAGAACTTGTCCTTCAAGAAGAGGCATTAAGTTGTTTGTAATATCGAGTGGAGTCTCTCCAAGATTACTGGCTTCTATATACGCCTCTGCGTATTCACTCTCTGTCCAAAAATCGACAAGTCCCTCTTCATCACCATCTTGCCACATTTGGAGAACGTAAATGAGATTATCTACAAGATTTACCCAATAGAAGTTAAGTGGTGAATATTCATTGAGTGCTTTAGATTCAGCGACGAATTTAAAATGATCGAGAAAGTCTTGTGATAAGCCATCGGTTTCTTCTTCTGGGCCATCCTCACGTAGATCCTCTACGAAGTCATGATATGACTGAATCATTTGATCACGAAAACCGATTAATTCTTGTTTTGATAATAGCGACATGAAGACCTCATATAAAAAAAGCCACCCTATAAAAGGTGGCTTTTTTATGTTTAAAAATGGCTGGGGAGGTGGGATTCGAACCCACGACCAATAGATTAACAGTCTACTGCGCTAACCACTGCGCCACACCCCAACTGAATCTAAAAACGAGTACATTTTATAAATCCTAGGGCTTTGCTTGTCCAGCGCTTTCATGGGGAAAATACACCTCTAAACCCTTAAAAATTAAAGAATATAAGAGAACTCAAGCTTTTGGCACTTCCTGACGATAAGAGTCAAGTATAGGGAGAGCCCATGAGATCATCATTAATGATGAACCTCTTGCGAATCTTAACGCCAGAGGAAATTAACGAGCTAACGACAACGTCTGAGGGGAATAAGCGCGTTCCGCTTACTCAGCTTATGTACGTTAAAATGGGCGTAGAGTCTGAAGAGGTGGAATCAGCCTCTTTGGCCAAAATATTACCATTCACCTTTCCAGAAAAAGAAATAGACGACAATGAACAGCCTCTAGCTTCTGGGCCGCAAGCGACTGAAGAGATCCAAGAGGTTGTTGAGTCAGAAGACTTAAGTAAAGAATGTGTAGATAATCATCAAGATGACAAAATGCAAACTTCAGCTTTTATACTCTTTGAAAAAAAGAGATTAGAGAAGAATGTTCATAAAATGCGTAAGAAAGAAATCATGCAAAGCTATAAAAAGAATGCTTCTCTCGATATTGAACAAGAAAAGGGACTGCATGATGATATGAAAAAATCATCACGCTCCGGAGTCCTTGTAAATAAGAAGCATGCCTAAATATCAAGTCCTTTAATACTTTTCAAATCCGAATCTTCACTACTGTGTTCCACTTCAAGACTTGTCATTGTGTACACACAGGCGTCGATGGCGGCAACTGCAGCAGGGTGGTAGTTACCAGAATTCTTAATCCCACCAAATGGAAGCTTTGCACTCGCCCCACAAGTCGATCTATTTAAGTTTAAAAGACCACTGTCAACCTCAAGTAGACATTTTTGATAGAGGTTTTTATCTTCAGTAAACACACATGAAGCCAGCCCGTACTCAGTTGAGTTTGCAATCTCAATGGCTTCATCAACTTCGTCGTAAGGAATAAAAGTACAGTTTGGGCCAAAGATTTCACTCGCAAGAAAGTGACTTTTTTTATCGAGTCCTTTTGCAATATGAATTGAAGGTGAGACATAGTGACCGGGAGTTGGTTTATTGAGATGCTTGCCACGCATAACTTCCTCGATACCTTCTCTTTTCGCCATTCCCATAAACAGTAGATAACTATCAACGGCTCTTTGGTCGACAAGAGGCCCCATGAAAGGCTCTGGCTTATTATCTAGCGGATGTCCGATAATAATTTTTTTAGCGTAAGTATGAAACTTTGAAACGAACTCATCCATGAGAGAGCGATGAATTGCTACGATTGACGTTGATGTACAACGTTGCCCCGTTGTTAAAAAGCAGCCTTTCAATAATTCAGCCAATGCTAAGTCAGTGTTAGCATCCTTGTGAACAATTGCAGGGTTCTTGCCGCCAAGTTCAAGCGCAACCATTTTTGATAAATCGTTATAGGTTGATTTTAGAATCTTTAGTC
The DNA here is from genome assembly GCA_963976925.1 of uncultured Bdellovibrionales bacterium. GTDB lineage: Bacteria > Bdellovibrionota > Bacteriovoracia > Bacteriovoracales > Bacteriovoracaceae > UBA4207. The sequence goes on along the minus strand of CAXBMT010000001.1, from coordinate 10,425 downwards.
CAACTTCCTTCGATCCAGTAAAGAAAACAGCTTTTAGTCTTCTGTCTTTTACAAGTCTGGAAGCAACTTCGCCGTCTCCTTGCATCAAGTTGATAACACCTTCAGGAAAGCCAGCTTGAACCATACAGTCGATGAGTAACTCACCAGAATAAGCTGTTTTTTCAGAAGGCTTAAAAATGACAGAGTTTCCCGCAAGAAGTGCTGAAAGGATTTGTGTATTAGCTAAGTGACAAGGAAAATTAAAAGGGCCTATGACAAGACAAGGACCAAGTGGCTTAAAGAGAGTATGACCAGTGGTTCTAGGCATGATGTCTTTGATCGGACTCGCTTGAATTCTTTTTAAAGAGTCATTGATGGTTACATCGACCTTGCCAACAACAGAGTTCGCTTCAGTCATTGCCTCCCAAAGAGGCTTGCCCATTTCAAGTGAAATTGCTTCAGCGATCTCACCTTTTTTACTAAGTGCAATTTCCTGGAATCTTTTTAGGGCGGCAATCCTCTCTTCAAGAGGAGTAGCACGCCAAGTTTTAAAACCTTTTACAGCCGATTCGACCACCGGTTCAACATGTCGATAATCGACAGGCATTTTCCATAGAAGCTGCTCAGTATTGGCAGGGCTATGACGGTCAATAATAACGTCGACAGAGCTAGGGCCGCTGGTAGGTGGAAGGTGGTAAGAGTTTGAAAAGAAGTTACCTTTCAATTGATATTTCATAAAGCCTCAAAATGGAATTGCGTAGCATTTAGTATTAAATTTTTCTGGAAGTAATTTCGTTAATTCTTGGGGGATGTGAATCTGATTGCCTTGAATAAGTCCTGCAGACTTTATAACAATAAAATCATTTTCAATCGTTGGAATATAAAACAAGAAATCCTCTTCAACTTTAAAGTTATGATCAGAGCTAAATTGAAGTTCAAACTCTTTCATATTCTTTATGAGAGTAATATCTTTTAGTCTTGCACGGTAATGTGGACCACCGTCAAAGGGATCAACTTCCTGAGTATAGCAAAAGCCGATGCTTTCAAGCATTTTCTTGACTGGCTCAGTTTCACTTCCAACCTTGCCAATAGCATTTCTAGCCTCAGGAGGGAGAAGCGTTCCATAAATCGTGTCTGATGGAAAAAGACTTAATATAAATTCGCCGTTCTCACGGCTGAGCATGTCAGCATCATGATAATCCATGTTGAGGAAACGACGACCGATTGCCTCCCAAAGAGGCGATTGTCCTTGAGAGTCAAAGGGAGGGTATAGCTCTGAGTGAATAAGCTCGGTGAATTGATCTTGATGAATACCCATATAAAGAAATCTGACAAAAGAAAGTTGTTTTCCTAGCTTCTCCATATGTCCACGATAGGATGGATCTAAAATCAAGCCACCAACTTCGGTATAACCGTCTTTTTCCAAACCAAACTTTAAAGTACCGTGCATAAAGCCGGTGTTTAAAGTTTTACTAAATTTTTCCTCAACTCCAACGCTTAAGAAAAAGTGTGGTTCCTTTTCAGTGCCGTGCTTACCATGAATTATCGAAGCACCAATCACTTTGTTAGCATCAGTGTCGATTAAAACAAAAACATAATAATTATCCTCAAGCTTTTTAGAAGGCTTGGTGAAAGTCTTTATGGATGAATTGATTTTTCTTTTGAGTACAACTTTATCGGCTGGAAGATTGATAAAAGTTTGTAGCTGACTTAAGGCAAAAAGTTGATCTAAGTCGCTAATTTGTACCGGCCTGATAAAAAACATTATTTCTCCGAAGCCTTAAGTTGGGATAAAGTGTTAATAAAAATACCCTTAATAGATTCTTGATGGTCAGATGATATCGTATAAGGAAAAAGCATCCGAATACATCGCTCTTTTCGACCTGCATTCCAAACTATAATGCCATTTTGATAAAGACTTTTCATGAAGTCATCGATCAGGCAGTTATTTGTACCGGAGACCTTGAATGCCCACATAAGACCAATTCCATGAGCACTGCACTCAAGGTTCATAGCTTTAGTTGAAGCTACAATCTGTTTAAACATTTCTCTAAGCTCTTCACCTAGCGTTATCGCGCGGCCTTGTTCATGAAAAAACTGTCCAGATTCAAAAAGTTTTAAAAGATCAATGGCAAATATTAAGGAAGAAATATTTCCTTGAAAGGTTCCGCCAAGTCCACTTGGTAAGGAAAACTTTGAATTATAAAGAACAGCTGAAAGATTAAAGGCTTTACCTATAGTGCAAACATCAACATGTTCGCCAACGCCAAAGGTTTGAAAAGCAAAGAGTTTGGTCGTCCGGGCAAAAGTTTGAACTTCATCAACCCAAATAGGAATATCAGCGCTTTTAACTTCCTTAAAAATTACTGATAGTGAATCTTTAAATGGAAGATTGATGCCAGCTTCGCCTTGAACCAGCTCGCCATAAAATGTTAAATAATCATCCGGATGTTTTGTTAAAAGCTCTTTAGTTTCTGCTAAAGATCTTTTCAGTGAAGCCTCATCTTTAGGAAATGTAATATAGTCTATCTGTAGGTCTTTTGTATCCGAGTCGCCTTGGGTTATTGATTGCATGACTAAACTTCTACCTGCAAACGAATTTTCAAAAGCGAGAACTCGTTTTCTAGGTGCGCGCTTCGACCAAAGAAGTCTCATGGCGCTATCGTTTGCCATACTGCCTGACCCACAAAACCAACAATTATCTAATGAAGAGTTTCCAGTTGAATTAATTAATTGCTGACTCAATGTTACTGAAAGATGTGAGGGTAAAAAGTTGGTTGAGTTTAATATATTACCTTTTGCCGCACTTAGAAATGATCTGATTTGTAATGGATGAGAGTGACCTAAAATATAGGGACCAATCCCACCAATCAAATCAAATTTAACAGATCCGTCTATGAGTTCAACAAAGGGACCATGGCCCTTACCACTAAATAATGAAGGAAGAGTAAAGTCTGTGCCTCTTAAGCTGGTTAAGGACTTTGCGAGTTGATCAGACTGTTCGATCTTATCTTGGTCTGCAGCTTTGAGCGCCCGTATTTGACGTTGCTCAATGAGAATTTCAGAGAATAATTTATCCTCTAATTCCTGAATGGTTTGGTTGCTTACGCCCCAGATCACTGATGCTCCTTTTCCCCATAAAACATACCCTAGATATCACCCCTAAGAAAGTTCTCCCTTGCCACAGATATGACTGGCGACGATAATACTTCTATGTCAGAAAACTCAATAAGTGCACTGCTTCAGAAATTACAACAACTCTATACTGAAAAAAGTTTTCAAGAGGGAGTTGACCTATTAATTGAATCAAAGAGTCAATTTAATCAAGCTCAGTTTCATGAACTTCTTGGTTCATTTCATATGAAATTAGACCACTATGCAGCAGCTCGCTATCATTTTGAAATGGCTCTTAGTAAGGGCGCTTCCGGACAAACGATTCATCATAATCTCGAATATGTATTAGGTAAGCTCGGAATAATGAGTCACTACTCAATGAACTTCTTTGAGAGATCCTACGAAACTGTTTCACTCTTACCCTTTGAGTTTTGGGCAGCGATATCATTACTCTTTTTAGCGATAGCAATTTGGAATCTTCGTTTTAAATGGAAGCATGGTAGTCGTTTTTTAGTTATCACGTTATGGCTGGCAGCATTAATCCCACAAGGCTTATATTGGGGACACTTTCAACCTCAGGTCGCCGCAATCGTATTAAGTGAAACTCCACTTTATGAAGGTCCATCTGCAGTATTCTCTTCGCCAAAGACGATTAGGGCCGGAGAAAAAATTATAATTGATAAAAATAAAGATGGATGGTCACTTATCGTCTCACCTAAGTTTTTAAGTGGATGGGTTGAGAATCAAAACTTAGGTTTTTTAGGGAGATTATAATGGCCGGTAGTTATGAATCAGAGCGCAGGGATAAAATATTAAATGGAGAGGATTCAGCTGATACCGTTAATATTTCAACGCTAAAATATTTTTGGCTATCCAACCCTAGATTAAGCTCAGGTAAGAATATCCCTAAGTTTATGCGCTCGATACCCGTTCTTGGTAACTTTACTGATAATGAACTAAGAATTCTGTCGAAACATATGCATCATAGATCATTTGGAGACGGAGAGGTTATCTTTAGACAAAACGATGTGGGTTTTGGCTTTTATCTTTTATACGCAGGTCATGTCGATATCATGGTCAACGTTCGAGAGGAAGAAAGTGCAGATGTTAATAATGATCAAGATGTTACTAGAATTTTAACACTTGAAAGCGGTGAATACTTTGGTGAGCTATCTCTACTGCAAGAGCATAGTGTACGAAATGCTTCTGCTGTCTCAAGACAAGGCTGTGAACTCCTTGGACTTTTTAAGCCAGACGTTGATCAGTTAATTCTTCAATACCCAGTTATTGCGGCAAAACTTCTTCAGTCAGTTTCACAAATTATTGCAAATCGTTTTTACTCGCTTTCAAGAGAAGTTAGAGAACTTAAATTTAAAGTTGCGAACCTTGAAAAGGCTCAATCGTGATTGAAAAGCGTTTAGCAAAGTGGAGACACCGTGAAATAGCTAGAACAGTATTTTTCTTTACCGTCTTGGCCGTGATGGTTTTAGCCTTAGCGAGTGTCCCAAGAGTCTCTGCACCCCTTTTACTCGCTTATGTTATTAGTCTTATGATTCGACCTGGAGTTCCAGTCTTAATGAGACTTGGAATTCCTCGAACCCTTGCAATAATTACTTTGCTTTTAGGCCTGATTGGAGTCTCCGCCTGGCCGATTACAAAAGCGGTGCCACTTATAAGTGATGAAGCCAGAAATCTTCAGTACTACATACCAAAAGTCGAAAGTTATATTACAAATAGATATGTTGTTTTTAAAACAGAGCTTAAAGACAAAACAGGCTATGACTTAAATGATGCTTACCTATATGAATTTTTAGAGAATTCGAACAAGTACATTACCAATTCTATTTTAGCCCTCCCGAAGCTCTTAGCGGCTTTACTGGAATGGGTTTTTCTCGTTCCGCTGTTCACCTTTTTCATTCTAAAAGATGGGATAGTCTTTAGAGATATACTGCTAAATATTTGTCCAAATAGTTTGTTTGAACGCTTTTATTCACTGACTCACGAGTTTGGCAAAAAAATTGGTGGTTATATTTTTGCTAAGTTCGTCGAAGCATCGATTATCTTTGTCATTATTACTGCTGGCTTATGGTTCTTAGACATTCGCTTTTCGTTCTTACTTGGTCTGGTCGCCGGCGTAACAAATATTATCCCCTATGTTGGTCCTGTTTTTGGCGCGATCCCAGCGCTGATTTATGCTCTCGCCGATTACGGCGCAGGCGGAACCTTCGCTGCTATTGCAATTCTTTATGCTGTAGCAAATGCCATAGATATTGCAATAGTCTTTCCGATACTAGTCTCTAGAATTGTCGACCTTCATCCGCTAGTTGTTGTTGTATCGGTTATCTTGGGCTCTCAGTCATTAGGAGTTCTTGGAATGGTAATAAGTATTCCATTGGCCGCTGCGCTAAAGCTTATTATTTTGGAGATTTATCAGGCCATATACGCCAGAAGAAATAATAGTTCTTTTTGACGCGTCATTTTCAAAAATGGTAAACTTAGTAAAACTGAGGAACCATGAAATATTTAAACACCATTCTTATAGCTGCTTTCGCCATCTTGGTTAGTTGTTCAACTCCAAGACCTCAAGGTGAAACTGAAGCAGAGGTTGTCTTTAAAGAAGCTCAATCCCTAGTTGAAGAAGGGCGATATCTTTTAGCTACAGAAAAACTTAATACATTAAGATCTAAGTATCCCTACAGCTTCTACGCTACACATGCAGAACTACTACTTGCTGACGTACAGTTTAAACAAGAAAACTACACTGAAGCAGCAGCCTCTTATATTCTGTTTAGAGATTTTCACCCAAAGCATGAAAAGAGTGACTACGTTCTATGGAAGATCGCTGAAAGTTTTTATAATCAATTACCAGAATCATTTGATCGTGACCTCTCCTCGGCAAACGAAGCTATTAAGTATTACCAAGAACTAGTAAGAGTATTTCCTAGATCAGAATATATTCAAAACTCAAATGAAAAAATCGCTAAGTGCAAACAGATGCTTCAAGATAAAGAACAATATGTTGCCGACTTTTACTTTAAAACTGAAGAATGGGGACCAGCTAGATACCGCTACCTTGATATTCTAAAGACTTTTAATGATCCCAAATTGGTTGAGCATGCAGCTGTCAGAGTGATTAGAAGTAGTGAAAAATTAGCAGATAAATCTGCGTGTAATAGTTATTATAAAATGTATCAATCTCGTCTTGATCAATCTGGACGTGAACGCTTAAGCAAGGCTTTTAAAGCTTGCAATGAACTCTAGGAGCTCTTTGTGATTGAAATTGATAGAAGTGAACTTTTATCTAAAGGCCGTAACTGTTTTGATAGAGGAGATCTTAAGAGAGCCTCTATTATTTATAATGAATTACTTGAAGGCGCAGACCCTGTTAATGACAGAGACACACTTGTAGAGTGTTACTTCCAAATGGGTAATATTTTTCATCATCAAGGTGAAATCGGAAAAGCGATCAAAGCTTTTAACAAAGTTATTGAGCTTGAGCCTTCTCATACTGATGCTTCAATCAGTCTATCGGTTTTATATAATGATATCGGTCACTATGAATCCGCAAAGAAAGTGTTTGTTCAAGCAAATGAAAGAGTAAAAGCTCAAGGCGCAAGCGGTGGCGTTGAAGATACCCATGTTAATAAAAAGTTTGCGGGTAAGCATCTTGAAATTGCTGAAATGTATATGTCTTACAACCGTTATGATGAAGCACTCTTTGAGTACAATAAGGTCATTGCCTTAGATCCAACTCTTCTGAACGTGCGTGTGAATATTGCTAAGGTCTATGCCAAGAAAAACTTTATGGCCAAGGCCTTTGATGAGTTAAAAAGATTAAAGAATGAAGAGCCAAACTATATGGAAGCCCGTGTAGCTTTAGGTGTTCTTTATTATGGGGCAGGACAAATTCTTGAAGCTCAGTCTGAGTGGGAGAGAGTTCTTGCTAAGGATCCGCAAAATTCTGAAGCGGCGATGTATCTGAATCTATCCCGAACAGCGACAGAAACAAGAATATAAAAAAAGCCCTCGTTTGAGGGCTTTTTTTTGATCAACTTTTTTAAAAAGAATTAAGCTTCAGGATTATTAATCTTTGCTGCTGTTTCTTTTTCAGAAGTAATCGCGGCGTTATTTGTAGCTGTTTCGTTAGCAACAATAACATTCTCTTGTCCGCGAACTCTTCTAGTGTCATCAGATGCATAGTTTACAATATGACGTTTAAGCTCTTTGTACATTTGGAAACGCACTTCAAGCTTACTGTCTTGTAAAACGATCTGACGTGCAATCTTAGTCTTATTATTAATAATAATAGGAGCCTTTAAGTTTGCAGACATTTCAGTCACAGTTTGTGGGATTGTTAAAATCGTATAAACGCTTGCTTCATTTAAACTTTCAAGCTCTAAGCTATTTAGCTCTGCAGGTAAAAGTTTAACTGAGTAATCCGCTTGAAAGATTTTAGGTTCAATCATTGGAAATGCAGTTGATGCATCTTCAACAGATTGAAGCCAAAGAATTAAAGTTTGATCGCCCGGGTCGACTACAAAAAACTTTGTTAGTGTATCGAATCCGAGAAGGCCTTCTTTAAAATTGATAATATCTTTTTTATCAACTTCAAGTTCACCGAATCTGGTTGTCTTAATTTTCACGACTGCCTCCAGCAATGTTGAACCGCATAAACGATTCTGCTCCTAAATTTTAGCAGTCGTAGGGGCAATGCTGCAAGCAGGAATTTACTTCTTATTAAGTTCGTCGGTTAAAATTGAAATACTTCCCATATCAGCATGGGACGCCTCGGTATTTTGGTCCTGAATGGCCTTATATACCTCTTCACGATGAATTTTGGTTTCTTTTGGCGCTTTGATGCCTAAGCGAACTTGCTTACCTTTGATTTGCACCACAACGATCTTGATATGATCATCAATTGCAATGCTTTCTCCGAGCTTCCTTGTCAGTACCAACATATCTCTACCTCAAGATAGGGAAGGAACCTTCCTGATCCTTAGAGTCGAGATATATTATCTGCCCCTACAAAAGGCAAGTAAAAAGATTAATTATTTTTATTGATTATTGAGATCTTAACGCAGGAAATCCAATAAAGATTGGTTTAACATGGCCTGAGAGGCCTTATAGGACGTTTGAAGGACATTTTGATGCTTAGTTATATCTGAAAATAATTCTGCCACATCAGCATCAACTAACTTACTTCTGCGCTCTGCGGCACTAACATTATCAGATTCAAGAATATTTCTAGACCTATCAATCGAGTTCATAACCGAACCAATTCTTGTGCGAAGAGTCACAAGTCTGTCGATATCTTCATCAAACTTTTCAAGTGTATTTTGGATTGCCGTCGAATCATCATTTTCTAAACTGACGATCAAACTATCTAGATGATTGAAGATATTGCTAGATTTTTCAAAACCATCACTATTTTTTGCTTCATCTGAAGCTGGTAGCCTAGTTGATCCTTGAATAAGGTTTTCTTCTTCAGATGGATCAGTCTGTGTCTTATCTTTTTTTACGTCTTCAATTGGCTCTGGTTGTCTAAAAATTTTAGAGCCATTGGCAAAGAATATTTCTGCGCCATGAAGGTTAGTAGGAATAAAGAAGTCTTTAGAAACTTCTAGGGTAGAGCGTCCCTGATCACCACTGTAGTTACCATCATTATCAAAAGGTTTTGATAAAGTTTTATAGCCACCGAAAATATATTTTTGACCAACACGTTTATTGGCCAAAGACATCGCCATATTTCTTAACTGAATAACTTCATTTGAAACAGCTTTTCGAGTGTTAACGTCGTAGTAATCTGATGATTGAGCGATAGCGATTTCTTTCGCTTTTACTAAAATATCAGTTAGTTCTTCAATTGATTTTTCTGCAACACTTAAATGAAGCTGAGCATAGTCAGAGTTTTTTATATATTGATCATTGTCAGAGCGTCGAGAAGAAATCGTAAGTGATTCAACATTGCCAATAGGATCATCAGAAGGACGAGTCGTCTTCTTTAAGGTGGAGCCCTTAAGTTGCAGATCTTCAAGTCTTTCCTTGGTTTTATTCAAGGCAAACTTGATCGATGCTGAGGAGCTATTTTCAGATACCCTCGTCACTTATTTACCTCTTGATGTTGAGAACAGTATCAAACATTTGTTGCGCCGTTTGCATGACCTTTGCCGAAGCTTGGTAGGCATGCTGAAAGCGAACCATATTTGCTGTCTCCTCATCTAAATTAACACCAGAAATTCTCTCTCTTATATTATTTGCCTGAACTAAAATTCCTTCAGACTGTTCTCTATCTAAATTTGCTTTACCCGTTTCAAGACCAACGCGACCAATAGTTTGTAGATAAGACTCTTCAAGTGTTGAAGTTCCCTCATCCATAATTCTTTCATGTTGAAGTTTAGAGATCGCCAGGGCAATTCTATTGTCACCAGGACTATTCGCATCAAGTGCCGTAGATATATTAGAAAGATCGTCTTTTACTAACTCTGATAAATCCATATTTAAGGCTGCATTTTCTTTCGTCGTTGGCGTTTTAAAAAAGTCTATGCCAGTAAGAGGACCTTTAGAATCAGCAACTGCGCCAGGTTGGGCTTCTCTGTTGGCATACCCTCTACGGTGAATAGCGTTGACACTATTCGCTAGGTTGTAAGCGATATCATCAATTTTTTCTTGAAAGCCTTTGATTTCTTCGTTTCTAACTTTCGTCATAGAGGTTAAGCGACCACCTTTAAACTTATCCGTCATAGAGACAGCTGGTCTATGCTTAAAGAAGACTTCGACTGAGCCGGACATATTGTTCGAGCTATCGTCTTTGGATGTTCCTCGAACGGCAAGCTCTTGAACTTCAGTACCAGAAACGATGGTTCCCACGTTTCTGGCCATAACAATAAAGTTATTTCTCTCATCCATATAAGCATTAACTGAAAAGCTTTCAGATAATCTGCGGATTATTAAGTCTCTTTGGTCTCTAAGGTCGCCAGTTTCTCCGCCAAGGCCTTCAATGACAGCGATCTTTTTATTTAAACCAGCAATATTATGTGAAGCTTGGTTAATCTCTTCAACTTCTTGCTCAAGTCTTTTATCAACCTGCCTAGCAAGCCCATCAAGATTACCGCGAATACGTTTAAAATCTTGTGAAACAAGTTGGGCACTATCGCGAACAACAGATCGTATTGTTTCATTTTCAGGTTGATTGCCGAGCTCTCTAAAAGAGTTGTAAAACTTATTTAAAACTTTATTAAGGCCATCGCCATCAATTTCGTTAAAGATATTTTCAACTTGTTCAAGTTGCTCGGCTCTTTCTTTAAAATAGTTATGATCAGTTGTTGCCTGGCC